>CABVAD010000075.1 GCA_902496265.1 uncultured Oscillospiraceae bacterium | reverse complement strand
AAAACGGATAATCTTATCGATTATCTTAAATATTTTAATGAAGTGTCGGCTGAAGCGGGCGCAACGCTGGGACGGATTAACAGTTCGGATATCAGGCTGTCGGTCAAGGACGAAAAAAACGCGTTGGAAAAGCTTAACCTGAATTATTTGTTCGCGGGCGGATATGTACGCGGCGAGAATAAGGATAAGCTTGAAAATTTGCTGAACGGTAACGGGCAGACGGATTTTTTCGGCGATATTCGCACCGTTGTCGGAGAATATGCGGAGGACGCGCCGATTTTGTATTGGCTGACCGATAAGATTACCTTTCAGAACGCAACAGCAGACGTTTTCAGGCACAGCTATAGGGACAGCTTAAGGCTTAAAAGTATTGAAACTTCGCTCGGCTACAGCAATGTTCAGGCGGATATATACCGAATTTTAAATCCGAAGGACGAAAAAGACGAATGGGAAAATTTAGCGGACAAAATGGCGGCAAATATCGATACATATTGGAAGCCGTTTTCCGCCTTTGATAAAACCACCGTCAGCCAAAGCGACTCAAGAGTACGGAATTTTTTAAACGGAAGCGCCCAAAGCTCTAAAAACGGGAATATCATTTCCGTTAAGACCGAGGGCTTTACGGGGGACGCATACCTGCTCCTCAGAACTCACGGAGAGAAGCCGGTCTCTATGACGGGCGGAAGCTATACACAGGTGGAAAAGGACGCGTATCTTCTGACCCTTACGGCTCATACGGCACAAATCACTTTAGAATCAAATATAAATCCCTATTATAAACAGTAACAGGAAAATAATTACAGGAAAAGAGGTGCGGCTGTGCGAATTTGTATTATATCTGAGGGATGTTATCCTTATGTTGTCGGCGGAGTGTCGGGCTGGGTTCACAGTATGATACAAACCTTCCCGAAGCAGGAGTTTGTTTTGCTTTCTGTTATAGCAAGCAGAGAACAGAGTGGGAAATTTGCGTATAAGCTGCCCGAAAATGTGACGGAGGTGCACGAGCTGTACCTCGAGGACGCGGACTGGGGCAGTGTAAATAAGCTGCACAAGTCAAGGCTTAATAAAAAGGGATATCACGCGCTCAGAAGTCTGCTCCTTGATCAGGATGTAGAGTGGCCTGTTCTGTTTGATTATTTCAGGGATAATGACGTGTCAATCAATCAGCTCCTTATGGGCGAGGATTTTTATCACGCGGTGGAGGACTGCTATAATTTGCAGTATCCCGATATTGTATTTTCGGATTTTTTGTGGACGATGCGTTCAATGTATCTTCCTCTTTTTCTCGCATTATCAATGAAGGTGCCGAAGGCGGACGTGTATCACGCGGTCTCAACGGGTTACGCGGGAATTATCGGGAGTATGGGCAAGCATTTTCATAACGGACAGCTGATTATATCGGAGCACGGAATTTACACAAGAGAGCGTGAGGAAGAGCTGATAAAGGCGGATTGGGTACAGCGCACCTATAAGAAAATCTGGATTCGCCAGTTTAAGAAAATGTCTAAGGTTGCGTATGACACCGCAGATGTGGTGACAGGGCTTTATAAGCACGCCTGTGAGCTTCAGCAGGAGCTTGGCTGTCCGAAAGAAAAAATTTTGATTACACCCAACGGAATCGATTATAAGAGATTTGAAAATCTGCCCGCGGCAAAGCCCGAAAACGAAGGCTATATTAACATCGGCGCTGTTCTTCGGGTGGCGCCCATAAAGGACGTTAAGACTATGATACAGGCGTTTGCCTATGCAAAAAAACGGTGTCCGGCCCTAAAGCTTTGGATTATGGGACCTTACGACGAGGAACCGGAGTACGCGGCGGAATGCTTTAAAATGGCGGAGCAGATGGAGATTTCGGATATAGAATTTACGGGAAGAATTAATGTTACGGACTATCTGGGCTTTATGGATATGACTATACTTACCAGTATCAGCGAGGGACAGCCGCTTACGATACTCGAAAGCTTTGCGGCGTATGTGCCTGTGATTGCAACCGACGTCGGAAATTGCAGAGGCCTTTTGTACGGCGAGGACGACGACTTCGGCAAGGCGGGCATTTTGACCCACATTATGAATATTGAGGAAATCGCAAACGCTATGGTTTATATGGCGGAAAACCCCGAGGCGCGCAGGAGAATGGCAAAGGCGGGTTATCGGAGACTTATGCGAAAATATAAAATCGAAGATATGAAAAAAACCTATGAGGACATTTACAAAAAAGCCGCCGAGCGGCAGAACAAGGTGTGGGAAGCCGACTGAAAACGGGCTTAGCGTAAGGACTATCACGCGGAAAGGAGAAATATATGGCGGGAATCGGTGTCAAGCTTAATAAAATATATCACAAGAATACTATCACCACTGATATTATAGGATTTTTTTACAGCACGGTCGTAACAATCGCACCGATTCTGGTTGTAATTATCAACCTTGTGCTGATGCAGTATGTCCTGAAATTCAATACGGTACGTTATTTTGACCGCGAGCTTTTTTCCTGCACGATACTGTATGTTTTCATATTTTCTCTGCTTACGACCTCGCCCTTTAACGCTGTGCTCTCGCGGTATATGTCGGACGTTATTTTCGAGGAACGTTATGAGGACGTTCAGCCCTGCCACCGTGTGGGTCTTTTGACCAATATCTGCTTCAGCTGTTTATTTGCAATACCGTTTTGCCTGCACGAGCATTTTGCCGGCGGAGTACCGATTTATTATGTCTTTACAGGGTATTGCTGTTTTGTAAGTCTTGTTATTGTTTTTTACAATATGCTTTACCTGTCAATCTGCAAAGAATACAGATTGATTTCCCTTTATTTTCTGGCGGGAATGGTTGCGGCGTTTTTACTGTCGGTATTCTTCCGTTATGTCTGCAAGGTCAGCGTTACCTACAGTATGCTTTTGGCGCTGACAATAGGCTTTTTTCTCACGGCGGTGCTGGAGTGGGCGAAGATACATCAGTTTTTCCCCGATAACAGCGAGGAATATAAGCGAGTATTCGAATATTTCGGGAAGTACTGGCAGCTTATTTTGATTAATTTCCTTTACACGCTTGGGCTTTTTATCCACAATTTCGTGTTTTGGGGAACGGATATGGCAATGCATTTGGTAAAGACCTTTGTTTGTAACCAGCCCTACGATATGGCAACCTGTCTTGCAATGTTTACCAATATATCGGCAAGCGTTATCTTCATTTCAAGGGTTGAAATGTACTTCCACGAACGCTACCGCGACTATGCCGACGCGGTCTTCGGCGGCAGGGGACTTGATATCCGCAATACAAAAAAGCGAATGTTCCGCCAGCTGTCAAGTGAGCTTATGACCCTTTTGCGTCTGCAATTTATAGTGTCGGTGTTTGTTTATCTGGCTTTTGTCATATTTCTTCCGCGAATGGGCTACGCGGGTCTTGTTATGCGGATTTATCCGATGATGGCGGCAGGGTATTTTGTTCTCTTCCTTATGTATTCCGAGATTATCTTCCTTTATTATTTTGAGGATTTGAACGGCGCTCTGCTGACAGCCGCAAGCTTTTGCGTCGGAACATTTTTGGCTTCTCTTGCGGCAACGCATATGAGCCACATATTTTACGGGTTCGGCGTATGGATAGGCTCGGTTATCGGCTTTACCATCGCATATGCGAGGCTTCGCTGGATGGAAAACAATCTTAATGAGCATATGTTCTGCAGGGGAAATATTATGAGACGCGCAAAGGGAATTAAGCCCTCACCGAAGGTGTTTGATCTCGAAGAGCAAAGGAAGTCAGAGGGAAGCCTCGAAACAGAGCCAAAGGAAGTAACGGAGAAGCAAGAAGACGATGAAAAAACTGCTATTTATCATTAATACGCTGGGCTGCGGCGGCGCTGAGCGCGCTATGCTTAATCTGTTCGGCGTGCTCGATTCGGAAAAATATGATATTTCCCTGTTTGTACTTACGGGTCAGGGTGAATTACGCCGCGAACTGCCCGAAAATGTGCGGCTGTTAAATAAAAATTACAAAGACGTGTCCGTGCTAACAAAAGAGGGAAGAAGACGCTTGATGTTAAGCGTCCTGAAGGCGGGAATAGGGAAAGGCTTGTTTTTTCGGCGCGCTCCCTATCTTATAAAGATTATTCGCAATATGCGAAGAAACGGAAAAATCCTGCTTGATAAGCTCTTTTGGAGACTGCTTGCCGACGGCGCGCCCCGCATAAACGAAGAATACGATTTGGCGGTCGCTTATTTAGAGGGCGGAGCGACCTATTACACCGCGGAGCATATAAAAGCGAAGAAAAAAGCGGCTTTTGTGCATATAGATTATAAAAAAGCGGGCTATAACAGAGATTTGGACCTTAACTGTTACGATAAATTCGACCGAATTTTCACGGTCTCCGACGAGGTCAGAGAGCATTTTTTAAGGGTTTATCCAGAATATGAAGAAAAAACCTCGGTTTTTCACAATCTTTTAAATCAGGAAAGAATCAAGAAGATGGCGGAGGACGGCAAGGGCTTTAACGACGGCTTTGAGGGTGTCAGGCTCTTGACCGTCGGGCGACTGACCCGCCAGAAAAGGTATGATATTGCGATTGAGGTTATGAAGCTGCTTAAAGAAAAAAGCAGTATTCCGATAAGGTGGTATGTGCTGGGCGAGGGTGAGCTTCATAAAGAGCTTGAACAGCAGATAAAGGATTACGGACTTCAAAATGATTTTATCCTTATGGGCGTCAAAGAAAATCCTTATCCTTACTATAAGGGCTGTGATTTTTATGTCCACGCAACCGAGTATGAGGGAAAGAGCATTGCCGTGCAGGAGGCGCAGACCTTGGGCAAAGCAATTCTTGCAACCGATTGCAGCGGCAACAGGGAACAGATTGAAAACGGCACGGACGGTATTCTGTGCGAGCTAAACCCCAAGACTATAAGCGAACGGCTTTTAGATATGATTAATAATCCTGAAAAGTGCAAAAGCTTCGGGGAAAAGGCAAGGCAAAAGGTACTGTATCACACCAAGGGGCTTGACGAGTTTATCGCCATGGCAGGGGGAAGTTTAAATGAAAGCACTTATAATAATACCGGCGTATAACGAGGCGGAAAGCTTAAAGGATGTAATTGAAAATCTGCGGCGCACCTGTCCTTATTATGATTACATAATCGTGAACGACGGCTCGACAGATGGGACAAGGGAATTGTGCGAGGAAAACCATTATAACGTTATTAATCACACTGCTAACGAGGGCTTGTCGGTCGCAATACATACGGGAATGAAATATGCGCTCGAAAACGGCTATGACGCGGCGCTGCAGTTTGATGCGGACGGTCAGCATCTGCCCGAATACATAGACGGTATGCTTGAAGTAATGGAGGAAACCGACTGCGATATTGTTATCGCCTCGAGATTTTATGAGAAAAAGATGCCCCTTCGTATCAGAACCGTGGGCGGCAAAATGATTTCCGCCGCTATTAAGGCGACAGCCGACAAACGCATTACAGACCCTACAAGCGGTATGCGGCTTTACAAAAGAAACATTATCCGTGTTTTTGCGGAAAACGCGCATTTAGCGCCCGAGCCCGATACGATTGCCTTCTTCATACGAATGGGAGCGGATGTGCGGGAAACTCAGGTGAGAATGGAGGAAAGAAAGTACGGGCAAAGCTACCTTTCCCCCGTAAACGCGACAAAATATATGATAAGGATTCTTTCATCAATTCTCATTTTCCGGCGGAAATGGGAGGCAATTAAGATAAATACGGATGAGGAGAAATTCGCCGAGCTTGCAACGGCTGACGGAGGTAAACGGTGAAGAAAAGAATTTGCTTTTTTTCGGGCGATATTACGAGAAGCGGCGGAACGGAGCGGGTCTCTGTCCAGCTTGCCAACAAGCTGTCAAGGGACGGCGCATATGATATTTGTTTTATAAGCCTTACCGAGCAGTCCGAAAAACCGTTCTACCCGCTCGACCCTGAGATAAAAAGGTATCGGTTGGGAGAAAATGGATAAATCCCGGACCCCAATACATT
>CABVAD010000074.1 GCA_902496265.1 uncultured Oscillospiraceae bacterium | reverse complement strand
AGCTTAATAATTTTTTCATTTTCTTTAACTCCTTTTTTCTTGTATGCCCATATTATAACGGGGCTTTGTTAAGTCTGTAATCTTAGGTTTGTTAAATCGAGGTTAAATCTGTTATTATTTTTGGCTTTTTACTGCCTGTTATACCGCGTCGGACAGGTAAAAGTTGATTTTGCAGTCGGTATGTGTTATAATAATACTGTATAACGTAAATAAAACTTTTTTAAAAAGCTGATTTCAGCGTTTGCCGGAAACGGCGGAGGTGTTCAATGGACGACAATAACGATTTGTTCAGCTACGATAATTCAGGTAATTTAGAGGAAACGGGCGAGACAAGCTTTGACCTTAACAGCTTTGCCTCCCGCTCTGAAGAACCCGAGGGCGGCAAAAGAAGCAAAAAAAGCGGACGGAAAAAGAAGGGCAGCCGCAAGGAGCGGATTTTAAGAACCGTTTTGACCCTGTTTTTGGTCGGACTTATAACGGTGAGCATAATAGTCTCCGCCTTTTTGCTTTACGCCTTTACAATGGTCGACGGCACTATGGAGGAAAACCTCGACGATTTAAAGCTTAATTTTACCACTACCATATATTTAGACGACGGCAGCGGCAATTACACCGAATACCGCCGTCTGCACGGCGAGTTTAACCGTATCTGGGTATCGTATGACAGGAAAAAGGCAGAGGCAAAGGACGCGGCCTACGAGGGAATACCGCAGAATCTCGTCAACGCCTTTGTCGCTATCGAGGACAAGCGTTTCTTCGAGCATCAGGGCGTGGACTGGAAGCGCACCTTCGCGGCGTTTGCAAATATGTTTTTGCATTTTTACGACACAAATCAGGGCGGCTCGACCATCACCCAACAGCTGGTTAAGAACCTGACGGGGGACACCTCCCAAAGACCCAGCCGTAAAATCCGCGAAATTATGAGGGCGCGGTATCTTGAAACCCATTATGCCAAGGACACCATTATTGAATGTTATTTAAACACAATAGCTATGGGCCACGGCACCTACGGTGTGGAGGTCGCGGCGAACTATTATTTCGGAAAGAATGTTAAGGATTTAACCCTTACCGAGTGCGCCTGCCTTGCCGCGATTACCAAAAGCCCGACCTACTACTCACCCGACGACAATCCCGAAGCAAACCTGAAGCGCCGTAACACGGTTCTGTATGAAATGTACGACCAGAAGTATATTACCAAGGAAGAGTACGAAGCGGCGAAAAACGAGGAGCTTAAAATAGTCGCGACAAAAGAGGTTATTAACGAGTCGGAGGTAAACTCGTATTTTGTGGACGCGCTTATCAATCAGGTGGTAAGCGACCTGTGCAATAAGTACGGCTACGAGGAAAAGCGCGCGAGAAATATGTTTTACAGCAACGGCTACAAGATTTACGCAACGCTTGACACCAAGGTTCAGTCCGCTCTTGAGGAGGTCTTTAAGGACGTTAAGACCTACGGAATTAAGGGAAAGGACGGCAGTACACTTCAGGGTTCTATGACGGTGATGGACTACAACGGTCGCGTCAAGGGACTTGTGGGCGGAATAGGCGAAAAGACGGGCAACCTTGTCTTGAACCGCGCGACCGACGCTAAGCGACAGCCGGGATCTACAATGAAGCCTATCGCGGCCTACGCCCCCGCCATAGAGCAGGATTTAATTCACTATTCGAGCATTGTAAACGATACCAAAACCAACTACAACGGCTGGACGCCCGTAAACTGGTACAAGTCGTATTGGGGAAATATTACGGTGCAGTACGCGCTGGAGCGCTCGGTTAATACAATCCCCGTTTACCTTGTAAATAAGTTAGGAACTCAAACCTCCTTTGATTTTCTTACAAAAACTCTCGGAATTACCACCCTTACGGGCGAGGATGTGAATTTAGCACCACTCGGAATGGGCGGTACAAACGGCGGTATTACCACCCTTGAATCCGCGGCGGCTTATGCTGTCTTCGGCAATCTCGGTCAGTACCACGCCCCGACCCTTTATACCAAGGTCACCGACCAGCACGGCGAGACGGTGCTCCTTTATAACAGCGCGCCCGAAATGGCGATAAGCGAGGATACCGCAACGGTTATGAATCACCTTTTGCAGACGGTTGTTTATGGATCAAAGGGAACGGGCAGGGGTGCCGCAGGCTATATTAAAAATATGAAGATTTACGCCAAGACAGGAACCTCAAACAACTCAAACGATCTGTGGTTTGTCGGCGGCTCGCCGTATTATATCGCCTCCTGCTGGTGCGGATATGACCAACAGCAAAACATTTCAAACAGCGGTATCGCTCTTAAAATGTGGGGCGCGGTTATGTCCAAAATTCATTCGGGGCTTGAAGCAAAGGAGTTTCAGAACAGCAGCTACGCGACAGAACGTTATTACTGCACAAAAACAGGAAATCTCGCCACCTCCTCCTGCCCCTCAAAGGCGATAGGCTGGTACAAAAAGAGCAATACCCCCGGCTACTGTACCGAGCATGGCGGAACAGCGCTCGGCACGGTGGAGGAGATTAAAAAGGAAGAGGAAAAGAAACAGCAGGAAAGCGAGTCATCGGCCTCCGAAGCGTCCGGAGAATGATTAATAACGGGGAATTATAAGTCGGAATTGGGGGCGACATAGTGCATCGTCCCCTATGCGAGTTAATTTTACCATCGTCTAATGTCTAAAAAATGGGTATAATATGTTAAAATTCAAGAAGACCGAAATAGAGGATATTGAAATATTTAAAAAATATATAGGTTTTTCGGGCGAGCTTTCCTGCGAGAGCGCCTTTGTGAATCTGCTTGTCTGGCAGAGCGCATATAACAATATGTGGGCTCAAGAGGACGGACAGCTTATTATAAAGTCGGGCAGGGGCGAGGACAGCTCCTACCGTCTGCCCTTCGGTAACGATTTTCTTAAGGGAATTGAGCTTATAAGGGAGTACAGCGGAGAGGAATACCCCGATTTTTGGGTGCAGGAGGGCAGAAGGCTTGACAATTTTAAGGCTTGTTTCGGGGATAAATATGTCTTAGAGGAAAACCGCGACGCCTTCGACTATATTTATTTAAGGAGCGACCTCTCTGAGCTTTCGGGCAAAAAATACCACTCAAAGCGCAACCATATAAGCGCGTTTTCCAAAAAGCACGATTGGGTATATAAGCCGATAACTGCTGAAAATATCGGCGATGTTAAGCTATGCGCCGAAAAATGGTACGGGGAAAACGCCGACAGGGAGGACAGGTATCTTCGCTGTGAAAAGCGCGGCGTGGAAACGATACTTGATAATATGAAGCTTTTAGGCGTACGCGGCGGAGCGGTTTACGTTGACGGCGGGGTTGTCGCCTTTACCTTGGGCTCTAAGATAAGCGATGAAATTTTCGATATTCATATCGAAAAGGCGCTTTCCGATTACGCCGAGGCCTACACCGTGATAAACCGCGAATTTGCCCGCACCCTCGAGGAGTACAAATATATCAACCGCGAGGACGATATGGGGCTTGAGGGACTGCGAAAAGCCAAGCTTTCCTACAAGCCCGCTATACTGCTTAAAAAATACTCCTGCAGAAAAAGAGAAGAATATGAATGAAAATGAATGCCGCGAAATCTACCGCGAAGCCTTCGGCGACGACGGCGGGTTTGAAGACCGACTTTTCTCGCTTTGCGGTGAGTACTGCCGTACCGCAATGTGCGGCGGCAAGACCGCCGCTCTGCTTTTCGCACTCCCCTGTATAATTATCACGCGGACAGAACGCTTTGACGCCTTTTATCTCTACGCCGCGGCGACAAAGAAAATATACCGCGGAAAAGGGTATATGTCGGGACTTATAAGGGATTTGATAAAAGAGGGCAAGCCGATTTTTTTAAAGCCCGAAAAAGATGGGCTTATATCCTTTTATGAAAGGCTTGGCTTTGAGCGCTTTACCGCCGTAACAAGGGGAAAAAAGTTAAAAACCGCCCTGCCTGCGGGCGGCTTTTCAGCGCTTTCGGCAACCGAGCCGCAGGCCGCGGAGCTAAGCTATACGGCAATGTGCACGGGGAGTTCCGTCAAACTTGACGGTCTGTGCTTTCCGTATATAATGGAATAATAAAGTAAGATTAAAAGGCGGTGTCGGATTTTGTTTTCACGGCTCAAAAGCGTGGGGCTTTTCGGAATTGAATCTTATATGATAGAGGTGGAGGCGGACGTTTCAACAGGACTTCCCGCCTTTGATATTGTCGGTCTTCCCGATACCGCGGTCAAGGAATCCCGGGACAGGGTGCGTGCCGCAGTAAAAAACAGCGGCTTTAAGTTTCCCGTGGGACGGATCACCGTAAATTTAGCCCCCGCCGACCTTAAAAAAGAGGGCTCTATTTATGACCTGCCCGTGCTTATCGCAATACTTAAGGCGTCGGGTCAGCTTAAGGCGGAGCTTGACGACAGCATTTTTGTCGGTGAGCTTTCTTTAGACGGCAAGACCCGCAAAACAGGCGGCGTCCTTGCCATTGCGATAACCGCTTTGAAAAACGGAATTAAAAATGTTTTTGTGCCTAAAGAAAACGCCGCTGAGGCGGCGGTAATCGACGGGCTTCAGGTTTACGGCGTGGAAGATGTGCGCATGCTGATTGATCACCTGATGGGTAAAAATCTGATTGAAAGCTCTCCGAAAACCGAAATTCCCCCCGAAAAATATATAAACACCGTTGATTTCAGCGAGGTGAAGGGTCAGCTTGCCGCAAAAAAGGCGCTTGAAATCGCCGCCGCGGGCGGGCACAATATTCTGCTTATCGGCCCTCCGGGTTCGGGAAAAAGTATGCTTGCAAAGCGGCTTCCCACAATCTTGCCCGAAATGACCTTTGACGAGTCGATTGAGACGACGAAAATACATTCTATTGCGGGAATCCTTGACAGTAAGAATCCTTTTGTCAAAACGCGTCCCTTCCGTTCTCCGCATCATACGGTTTCCGTGGCGGGGCTTACGGGCGGAGGCTCTGTTCCTCGGCCGGGGGAAATATCGCTTGCACATAACGGCGTGCTTTTTTTGGACGAGCTCCCTGAGTTCCGCAGAGATGTTATGGAAGCTATGCGCCAGCCGCTTGAGGACGGCAAGGTTACAATTTCCCGCGTGGCAGGCTCGCTTACATATCCAAGCTCTGTAATGCTTGTCGCCGCAATGAATCCCTGCCCCTGCGGCTTTTTCGGACACCCGACCAAGCAGTGTATCTGTTCGCAGAACGCGGTCAGGAAATATCTGAACCGCATATCTGGCCCTATGCTTGACCGAATCGATCTTCACGTAGAGGTTCCGCCCGTGAATTACGGGGAGCTGAGCTCCGCTTCAAAGGAGGAAACCTCCGCCGAAATACGCGAACGGGTGAACAGGGCGCGGAAAATTCAGACCGAGCGTTATAAAGGTACTTCTGTTACCTGCAATGCGCGGCTTACCCCCTCTATGCTTAAAAAGTATTGCGTTTTGGACTCCGCCGCCTCGGAATATTTGCGCCTGTCCTTCGACAGACTCGGTATGTCCGCCCGCGCATACGACCGCATTTTAAAGGTTGCAAGGACGGTTGCGGACCTTTCGGGCAGTGAAATCATAAAAAAAGAGCACATTTTTTCAGCAATTTCATTCAGAACACTTGACAGAAAGTACTGGATCGAGTAAAATAGTAATGTTCCTGTTTTACTTATGGGGCTGTAGCTCAGTTGGTAGAGTGCCTGGTTCGCATTCAGGAGGTCGTGGGTTCGAATCCCATCAGTTCCACCAGCGTGCCGCCGGAGTCAATCCGACCAAGTCCGTACAAAGCTAAGGCTTGTACCACGGGACGTGAGTTCGGGTGCTGTGCGGTATGTTCCACCAAAACGAAAATCCGTTCTTGAAAGAGGGCGGATTTTCGTTTTGTATGAATAATGAATAATTTAGGTGGCTTTGCTCTGCAAAGCAGTTATAAAATATTCTTGTCGGTTAAGTCTATATCAAAAATTTACAGTGGCATCTTTTTTGTCACCTCTTTACATCAAAAATTCAAGTCTTTA
>CABVAD010000073.1 GCA_902496265.1 uncultured Oscillospiraceae bacterium | reverse complement strand
TATTTGTCTATAAAATATGATATATTTTACTTGCTAAAGGGAAGGCAAATTTGTAAAATGAGGGTAGAACTAAAGACACTTTAAAGGTGGTTATTTCAATGATACGCGTAACTGTATATAATGAATTTTTTCACGAAAAAACAGAGGATACCGTCAAGGCAATTTACCCAAAAGGTATACATATGGCGTTAAAGGAGCACATTGAGGACGGCGAAATCACTGTTAAGACCGTCACGCTTGACAATGTAAACGATATTACCGACGAGCTTTTAGCCGAAACCGACGTTATGCTTTGGTGGGGTCATCTGCGTCACGGCGACGTACCCGACGAGGTGGCAAACCGTGTGCAGAACGCGGTGCTTTCGGGTATGGGAATGGTTTTCCTTCATTCGGCGCACCATTCAAAGCCCTTTAAGCTTCTTATGGGTACACCCTGCTCCCTTGGCTGGCGCGAGGACGGCGACCGCGAATATGTCTGGGCTTGCGACCCGTCCCACCAAATAGCACAGGGCATTGACCGTTACATAAAGCTTGAACACGAAGAAACCTATTCCGAGCCCTTCAGCATACCCGAGCCCGACAAGCTTATATTTATAGGCAGCTACGAGGGCGGCGAAGTATTCCGCGCGGGCTGCTGCTACAGACGCGGCTACGGCAAAATCTTCTACTTCCAGCCTGGGCACGAAAGCTACCCGACCTATCACAACCCGCAGATTATAAAGGTAATTAAAAACGCGATTCATTGGGCGTATTCCGATTACCGAAAGGTAATCGAATGTCCTATGATAAGTAAAATCGAGGGATAATTATGAAAAAGAATTTTGCAGTTATAGGCTACGGCGGACAGGGTGCGTGGCACACCCGTCAGATTCTGGCAAGCGAGGTTGCCGCGCTCACGGGTGTATATGATATCGACCCTGCTAAAAATGAACTTGCAGAAAAAAACGGTATTCACGCATATTCATCTTTTGAGGAAGTATTAGCCGACAAAGCCGTAGAAACGGTTGTTATCGCCGTTCCTAACGACGACCACAAGGAGCTTGTTATCAGGTCTTTAGAGGCGGGCAAAAATGTAATCTGTGAAAAGCCTGTCGAGATGTCGGTCGCCGCGTTTGACGAAATGACCGCCGCCGCCGATAAATCGGGCAAGCTTTTTACCGTTCACCAGAACAGACGGTGGGACGTTGACTATCTGGCGATGAAGAAAATTGCAGAGTCGGGCGAGATAGGCGAGCTTATTAATATCGAATCCCGTATTCACGGCTCCCGCGGTATTCCGAGCGACTGGCGCTGTACCAAGGCACAGGGCGGCGGAATGATTCTTGACTGGGGCGTACACCTTATCGACCAGATTCTGCAAATTATAAAGGAAAGAATCGTAAGGGTTTACTGCACCGAGACCCACATCACCAACTCCGAGGTGGACGACGGCTTTAAGCTTACAATGTATTTTGAAAGCGGAAAGACCGCCTATGTCGAGGTAGGTACATATAACTTTATCGCTATGCCGCGCTTTTATCTGCAATGCAAGAACGGCAGTGCGATTATTGAGGACTGGCAGAAAAACGCGCAAATAGCCCGTATGAAGGCGTGGAACGAGAAGGAGGTTCTCCCCGTTCAGACCGCCGCGGGTATAACCAAAACAATGGCACCGCGTGATGAGATTACCCTTGATATGTACGAGGCAGAGCGCCCCGTAAGCGACGTTCACGATTTTTACCGTAATTTCTGCGCCGCGCTTGACGGCAAGGAGAAGCTTGCGATAACCCATAATGAGGTTCGCCGCGTTATGCAGGTAATGGAGGCTTGTTTTGAGTCCTCCGACAAAAAGCAGGCGCTTGAGGTGAATATATAATGATAAGGCTCGCGACCGTAGGCACAGGCGCGATAACCGAAAAGTTTTTGGCGGCTTGCCGTTTAACGGGAAGATATGAGCTTCATACAGCCTTTTCCCGAAGCCTTAAAAACGGCGAAAGCTTTGCAAAATCACAGGGCTTTAAGTATTTTTCCGACAATTTAAGGGCGGTTGCCGAAAACTCGGAGATTGACGCGGTTTACATAGCAACACCTAATGCTTTTCACTATGAGCAAAGCAAGCTTTTTTTGGAAAACGGCAAGCATGTTATCTGTGAAAAGCCTATTGCAACCGACTGCGGAAAATATGACGAGCTTTTATCCCTTGCCGATAAAAACGGGCTTATTTACGCCGAGGCGATTATGTCCCGCCACTCTTCGGGGCGAAAGATACTGCTTGACGCACTTAAACAGATAGGCAGGATTTCACAGGCGAGGATTGATTACTGCCAGCTTTCAAGCCGTTATGAAAAATTTAAAAAGGGCGAAAGGGTTAACATCTTCGATATGTCCCTCGCCGCGGGAACCATTATGGATTTAGGTGTTTACTGTGTATACGCGGCGGTTGATTTATTAGGCAAGCCCGATACCGTATCAGCCTGTGCCGCCTTTGCGGATAACGGCGCTGACCTTTCGGGTGCGGCGGTTTTAGGCTATAAGGATTTTACCGCCGTACTTTCCTACAGTAAAATCGGTCAGTCGTCGGCAGGATCTGAAATAGTCGGTGATAAGGGCGTTGTTAAAATCGGTTCTGTATCGCAATACGCCGATATTTCGCTTGTAAAGGACGGTAAGGAAACACCGCTTTTAGGTATGCCCGACCGCGCCGAGGTAATGCGCGGCGAGGCGGAAAAATTCGCCGATTATATTGAAAAGGACACTTTTGCTGAGGATTACAAAAGCGTATGCGAATTAACCCATAATGTCCATAGTTGTATGGACTTAATAAAGCAAAGCGCAAAAATAAAATACCCGATAAAGGAGTGCAAATTATGAAGCTTGGAATCGTAAGCGCAATCTATGACGGCTTTTCCTTTGAGGAGGCTGTCGAAAATGCCGCACAAAACGGCTGTGAATGTATGGAGGTCGCCTGCTGGCCGCAGGGCAAGGCGGAAAGGCGTTACGCGGGGGTTAGCCACATTGATGTTGACAACACCTCGGACGAATATATCGCCTACATAAAGGATTTCTGTGCAAAAAAAGGTATTCGGATTTCCTCCCTCGCCTTTTATCCCAACACAATGGACGGAAACCTTGAAAAAAGGAACGCCGCAATAGCGCACCTTAAAAAGGTTATCAATATGAGCGCGCTTCTGGGCGTTAATATGGTTACAACCTTTATAGGCAGAGACCAGACCAAAACAGTTGGAGAAAATCTCGAGCTGTTCAAGGAAATCTGGCCGCCTATTATTAAGCTTGCCGAGGAAAAGGGAGTTCGGGTAGCGATTGAGAACTGCCCGATGCTTTTCGGCGCAGACCAGTGGCCGGGCGGACAGAATCTCTTTACCACCCCTGCCCTTTGGCGCAAAATGTTCGAGCTGCTGCCCAGTGACAATTTCGGTATTAACTACGACCCGAGCCACTTTATCTGGCAGCAGATTGATTACATAAAGCCGCTTTATGAGTTCAAAGATAAGATTTTCCATGTTCACTTTAAGGATATTAAGCTTTATCCCGATAGGCTTAATGAGGTGGGTATAATGGGCTATCCGCTTGATTATATGAGCCCGAAGCTCCCCGGACTCGGCGACGTTGACTGGGGAAAATATGTTTCCGCCCTTACCGATATAGGCTTTGACGGCTTCGCCTGCATTGAGGTTGAGGACAAGGCGTTTGAAAGCTCAAAGGAACGTATTTTAGATTCAGTTGCACTTAGCTGCCGCTATATGCGCCAGTTCGTGATATAAAAATATTGTCTGGAGGAAAACAAAATGGCAAATGTTGCAGGCTTAGACGCTTTTAAGGAAAATCAGGAAACAGCTGTTGTTGATGCGTCTAAAAAGGTTAAAATCGGTATAATAGGAACAGGTTGGATTGCGGAGTCCCACATCAACTCATACAAAAAAATGCCCGATGTTGAGGTTGTCGCAATGGCGGACCTTATTCCGGGCAAGGCGGAGGCTTTCGCAAAGAAGTTTGAAATTGAAAACTGCCGTTTCTATGAAAGCGACGAGGCTTTGTTAGCCGCCGAAAAGGATTTGGACGGGGTGAGCATCTGTACCTACAACGGCACACACGCCTCCTGCACTATCCACGCACTTAACGCGGGCGTGAATGTTATGCTTGAAAAGCCCTTCACCGTAACCCTTGACGAGGCAGTAGAGGTAATGAAGGCTGAAAAGAAGAGCGGAAAGATTCTCACCATCGGCTTCCAGCCCAGAATGAGCGAAAATATGAAGATGATTAAAAAGATTGTCGATTCGGGCGAGCTTGGCAAGGTTTATTACCTGCAGGCAGGCGGCGGACGCCGCAGAGGAATTCCGACCCCCTTCGGCACGACCTTTATTGAAAAGGAAACCGCGGGTATCGGCGCGGTGGGCGATATCGGCTCTTATTCGCTTGATATGCTTTTAGGCGCTGTCGGCTATCCTAAGCCGCTTACCGTTTCGGGCTACACCTCGGCTTTCTTCGGCAAAGACCCCGGCTATTATCCCAACCACCCCGAATACGCCGAAAAGTTCGGCGTTGACGATTTCGCTGCCGCTTTCGTTCGCTTAGAGGGCGATATTATTCTTGACTTCCGCATTTCGTGGGCAATGAATATGGACACCTGCGGCGACGCGCTTATCTTAGGCACAAAGGGCGGTCTGCGTATTCCCTCGACCGAATGCTGGAACGGCGAGTTCGATACTCCCCTTAAGATTTACAAGACCATAGGCGACGAAACCGTAGAATACACCGTACCGCTCAAGCCCAGAGAGGATTTGTTCGGCAAGAAGCTCCGCGCCTTTGTAGATTCCATTAAGAACGGCGGCAAAGCGACCGTTCCCTCAAGCGAAATCCTCTACAATCAGGCTATTATTGACGGTATTGTTAAATCCGCCGAAGCGGGCAAAGAGGTTGAAATCACCATTCCCGAAATCTGATTTTCAGACAAAAATATCGGCAGCCCCAAGGGGCTGCCAAAGCTTAAAAGGAGATAATTATTATGTACGATTTTCCGATTGCTTTACAGCTCTATTCTGTAAGAGACACTATGGAGACCGACTTTGAGGGTACACTCAAAAAGGTTAAGGAATTAGGCTATGACGGCGTTGAGTTTGCGGGACTTTACGGCAAAACCGCCGACGAGGTTAAGAAAATGTGCGATGAGATAGGTCTTGTTCCGATTTCCGCCCACGTTCCTTACGCCGAGCTTTTAAAAGGCGATGAAACCTTTAAGGCATATGCCGAAATAGGCTGTAAATACATTGTTATACCGTGGATTGGCGGAGAGTATCTCGCGGGCGGCGAGAAAAACGCCGAGTTTATAGAGAATGTCAAGAAATTCGGCGAGCTTGCAAACGCAAACGGAATGAAGCTTTGCTACCACAACCACGATTTTGAATTTAATAAGATTGACGGAGAATACAAGCTTGACCGCCTTTACAGCGATGTTTCAAAAGACCTGCTTTTAACACAGCTTGATACCTGCTGGGTAAACGTAGGCGGCGAAAATCCGTCCGATTATATCCGCAAATATAACGGAAGAATTGAAATAATCCACCTTAAGGATTTTGTGGGCAGTAAGAGCGAGAATATGTACGGCCTTATCGGTACTGACGGCAAGGAAGCTCCCAAAGAGGCTACAAAATTTGAGCTTCGCCCCGTAGGCTGCGGCGTTCAGGATTTCCCCGCTATACTTGAAGCCTGCAAGGAAGTAGGCGCAAAGTGGGTAGTAGTAGAGCAGGATTCGCCGAGTATGGGTAAAACTCCGCTCGAATGTGCCGAAACGAGCATTAATTATCTTAAAAAGCTTTTTTAAGCGCGTTATTCTTACTGCGGTATTCCGCGGGCGACACACCCATAACAAGCTTAAACGCGCGGTTGAACGACCGTATCGTTCCGAAGCCGACATCTTCCGAGATGTCGGCTATTTTTTCGTCGGTTTCCCTTAAAAGATTGCACGCCTCGGAGATTCTTATACTGTTTATATATTCATTAAAATTCTGTTTAAGCCTTT
>CABVAD010000072.1 GCA_902496265.1 uncultured Oscillospiraceae bacterium | reverse complement strand
AATAATTTTTCCGTGTTTTTCCTTGCCGAGTTAAGTACGCTTTCAACCGAGGTGTTTCTTATTTCGGCAATTTTTTTTGCGGTTAAATAAATCATTGCCGAATGGTTTATTTCCCCTCGGTAGGGAACGGGGGTTAAATAGGGCGCGTCGGTCTCAAGCAGAAAGCGGTCTTCGGGCAGCTGTGCTACAACCTCGGGGAGCTTTTTGGCGTTTTTAAAGGTAATAACGCCGCCTATTCCTATATACATACCTATATTAAGTATTTCCCTTGCCATCTCGGGACTGCCCGAAAAGCTGTGAACAACACCCTTCGGACGGTGCTTTTTTAAAATTTCAAGCGTGTCGGCGTGGGCGTCGCGGTCGTGGACGATAACGGGGAGATTTAGCCTGTTTGCAAGAATTAACTGCTCCTCAAAAAGTGCTTTCTGCTCCTCTTTATTGTCGGAAACCCAGTAGTAGTCAAGCCCGATTTCGCCTATCGCAACGCATTTTTTATGCTTTGCAAGTTTTTCTGTTTCCGAAACCGTGCCGCCGCCGATATTTTCGGGGTGAACGCCCACCGCGGCGTAAATATAGCTGTATTTTTCCGCGAACTCAAGCGCTTTTTTTGAAGACTCGGTATCGCACCCGCAGTTAATTACACCGCAAACGCCGTGACGGGGCAGAGCTTCAAAAAGGCTGTTCCTTATTCCGTCAAATTTTTTATCGTCATAGTGTGCGTGGCTGTCGAAAATAATCGGCTCTTTAAGCGGACATGCCTCTGAAAAATCTATCATCTTATCTTGCTTCCTGCGGGGACATTGTCGATAAATAACACCTTGACATCATCATCTGCACAGTCGGCGGCTAAAATCATACCGTTTGACTCGACGCCGCAAAGCTTTGCGGGCTTTAAGTTTGCCACAACGATTACCGTGTGACCGATAAGCTCCTCCGGAGTGTAGTATTTCGCAATGCCCGAAGCCACCGTTCTCGGTGTTCCGCTGCCGTCGTCAAGGGTGAGCTTTAAAAGCTTTTTCGCTTTATGAATAGGCTCGCAGGCGGTGATTTTTGCCGCCCTGAGCTCAACCTTTGCAAAATCCTCTATTCCGATTTGGGCGATAGATACAACATTTTCGGATTTTTCCTCCGCCTTTGCTTTTTCCTCCTGCTCGGCGGCGATTTCGGCAAGCACCTTTTCCGAATCAAGACGGGCAAAAAGCGGGGTAGGCGCGCCGACTGAATACTCGGTCACAGCGCCAAATTCAATGGTCTTATCTTCACAGCAAAGCTGTGCTTCAATTGATTTTGCGCTGTCGGGAATAACAGGCGAGAGCATAATTCCTATAAGGCGGATACATTCAAGCAGGTTGTAAAGCACCTTTTCGAGTTCCGCACGGCGGCTTTCGTCCTTTGCGAGCGCCCAGGGGGCGGTTTCGTCAATGTATTTGTTACAGCGCTTTGCAAGGCTCATTACCGCGTCACAGGCATCCGCGTTGTGATAAGAGTCCATAAGCTCATAATATTTTTCAACCGTCGTCTTTGCGGTCTCGATAAGGTCAATATCACATTCCGCGGTGTTTTCGCCCGCCGTCACCCTGCCGTCAAAGTACTTGTTAGTCATTGCTACCGAGCGGTTTACAAGGTTTCCGAGGGTGTTCGCGAGGTCGGAATTGTACTTTGAAATAAAGCTTTCGTAGGTTATCGTGCCGTCCTGAGCGTAGGGCATTTCGGAAAGAAGATAGTACCTCACCGCGTCAATGCCGAAGCGCTTTGCCATATCGTCGGCGTAGATAACATTTCCGCGGGATTTGGACATTTTGTCTTCGCCCACCAAAAGCCACGGGTGACCCAAAACCTGCTTTGGCAGGGGAAGTCCCAGCGCAATTAATATGATAGGCCAGTAAATTGTGTGGAAGCGGACAATATCCTTGCCGATAACATGCAGGTCGGCGGGCCAAAGCCTGTCAAACTGCTCGCTCGAGCCGTCGGGGTCGTAGCCAACGCCCGTAATATAGTTTGAAAGGGCATCAAGCCACACATATACAACGTGCTTATCGTCAAAAGGTACGGGTATACCCCATTTAAATGAGGTACGCGAAACGCAGAGATCGGAAAGCCCGGGCTTTAAGAAGTTGTTTATCATCTCGTTTTTGCGGGATTCGGGCTTTATAAAATCGGGATTCTGCTCATAGTATCGGAGCAGCTTATCCTGATATTTGCTGAGCTTTAAGAAGTAAGCCTCCTCCTTGGCGTCCACAACCTCTCTGCCGCAGTCGGGGCATTTGCCGTCAACTAACTGCGACGGGGTGAAAAAGGACTCGCAGGGAACGCAGTACTTGCCCTCGTAATGACCCTTATAAATATCTCCCTGTTCATAGAGCTTTTTAAAGATTTTCTGTATAACCTTTTCGTGGTAATCATCGGTTGTGCGGATAAACTTATCATAGCTTGTATTAAGACTATCCCACACGCCGCGGATTTCGCCCGAAATTTTATCAACATACTCTTTTGGAGTAATTCCCTCCGCCTTGGCGATTTCCTCAATCTTCTGCCCGTGCTCGTCCGAGCCTGTCATCAGGTATACGTCAAAGCCCATCATACGCTTGTAGCGCGCTATCATATCAGCGAGCACTATATCGTACGCGTTGCCGATATGCGGCTTGCGGGAGGTATAGGCTATCGCGGTGGTGATGTAAAACTTTTTCTTTTCAGACATTCATATCTCCTCCTACGGTTTTTGTGTCAAATATAAAATATAGGAAATCACAGCCGAGCAAATGCTGTAAAGCAGTACCGTCGTTCCGCTCATAAGCGCGCCCGAGCCGTCAAAGGACATATAGGCGAAGAGCACCGCTCCGAGAACCGACGCTATTACATAAAGAACGGTAAGCAAAAAATTGGATTTTTTTATCCTTGAAGCGTTGCTTATAATGGCTGCAAGCCCCATGGGATTGCCTTTATACGCGGCGGGAGCGGAGCAGGCGGGGGCGGGGGTGACCGCGTTTTTATACATATGACAGCCCGCGGCGCTCATAACCTTTACCGAATCGCTGTAAAGCCCCATATAGTCGCAAATCATTTCCTCTGTCATATTCGGGTCGGAGCTGTTTATTAACATTGTGACCCCGAGCGCCGAAACGCGGCGTAATTCCTTTGCAATATCCTCTCGGACGGTGTAGCGCACGGTTAAGAGGGCGCACGCCTTGTCCTGTGATGCCACATAAACGGGGAAAAGCCCCTGACGGAGTATTTTTCGGTCTACCTCGACACTCGGAACCTCTATTCCGTGCGCCTCCATAAGGGTGCGGTTTCCTATGAAAAGCAGGCGGTTGTCAACCCAGCCCGAAATACCCATTCTGTCCTCGTACTTTACGGTATCCGAATCGGGAAGAACAACATTTCCGCCCGTACCCGCTATTTTTTTGAAGATGGGGGCTAACGGACTGCCCATAGCCTCGGTAAGCGAGGCGGCGCGGATTATTGTGTCGTCAATGCTGTTGTCGGACAAAAGCTTCAGCCGGTGCAGTTGTACCGTACCCGAGGGGAAAAGCTCGTCGGCAGAAAATACAACCGCGTTTGCGTTTTCAATCCGCTCCGCGCCTGTTTTTCCCGCAATCATCGCTCCGAAACGGGCAAGGCGCTTAGATGAAGAATAAAGCGGAAGACTGTCTATCATAAATATTACGGGAAGTGCGGCGAAGCACTGAATTGCTGCCGCGCTGTAAAAGCCGTATATAACGCCGTCAAAGTAGGAGGCACAGGCAAAGCCGACGATAATCGAAAGCAAAAGCGAAATCACCGTTACAATAGGCAGCTTGCCCGCCAAAAAGACGCGGAAGGAGGAATATTTCATATAATCGTTTATATGCCTTGTCTTTTGCGGGGCGGCGGCAAGCACGTCTCCGTCAATAGAGTTTTTTGCCATTGCAAAGGTGACCGCCTGATCGCCTATAAGCTTTACCGCGCGTTTAGGCGAGGCGGCTGAAATTTGCTTAAAGCCCGAAAGCATATAGGCGGCGCTCATAAAGGAGCAGAGCGCGCGGACAGAGAGTATTGCCGCGCCGAGCAGTATAAGGTCAAGTGCAATTTCATTTTTGAATACCGCGGCTATACCGTAGGCGATAACCGAAAGCGAGGCGGTAACCGCTAAGACGTCGGGATTTGCGCGACGGCTGAAAATTTTGGGAAGACTTATAAACATATCGGCGTTGATAAGGGTTATTATTCCCAAAACCGCCGTGCATATGATATTTGCCGCTTTGGTATTGCTAAGCAGTATTTCCGACATAAAGGGAAGCTTGGCGGCGGCAAGCAAAAGCAGTAAGAATACCGAGAAGGCAGTTCTTAAAAAGGCGGCGCGCTTTTTGAGCGAAAGCTGTCTTAAAAAACGCTTTGCGTCCTTTTCGTCGGTAAATTCTTCCTTCGGTATGTATTCCTCAAACTCCGACTGCTCAAGCTGTACCTCGTTTTCCGTCTTGTTTGCGCCCGATTCGGGAAGACCTGTAAGCTCGCCTGTTAAATCTATCGGTCTTGTTTGCGAGCTTACACTTATGCGGGAGGTGTTGTCCGCGTCCGAAACAGGAGTAAATTTAATGGTCGCCGTGCTGTGAATATCGGGTTCGTCCGATTTTACCGAAGAAGTTTCGGAATCAATGTCCGATATTATATTTGATACGTTGGTCTGAATATGCTGTATCTTGGGCAGGGAAGAAATGACGTCGTCAAAAGCCTCCCGCTCCGGGATATTACTGCTTTCGGTTTCGGCGGGAGCTTTGACAGGAGCTTCGGTTTTGCTGTATTTCCCGAGGTCGTCAAAGGCGATTTCGTATTTTTTTGACAGCTTGTCAAGGGTTTTTTGGCTTTCGCTGTTTAAAATCTCCGCGACACTTTCAAGCTTGTAGGTCGGGGAATCCTTCATAGCGCTGTCGCCGTCCTCGCCGTCCATAATAAAGGGTCGGCATTTTTCAAGCAGGGTCTTTTCCCGTACTGTCGGCTCGGTTTGGGCAGGGGCTTGCGGTTTTTCCGGCGTCTGTTTATCGGATTTTACCTTATTATAGCTTTCGGAAAAGGCGTTAAGGTCAAAATCTCCGTTATCGGAAGTATTGTCGCTCGCTGTATCGGATTCGGGCTTTGCTTTTCTAGAATACTCCGAGGTCGGTTCGGCGGCGGAAGCGGCTTCTGTTTTAGCCTCAAGCATACGCTTTTTAAGGGATTCAAGCGCGCTTGTGGCGGGAATTTCTCCGCTCTCGGAATTTGACGAAAAGCCCAGAACCTCGTCCGGGGTCAGCGCGTGATTGGGATAGGCCGCGCCGTCTGTTATAAATGAAAAGCTGTCGTCGCTGCTCTCTAACAGTGAGAAAAGCTCTTCGTTTTGTTTTTTTGAAAAAAAGCTCATAGCTGCCTCCTTTTCCGCACAACCTCGTACATAAGCACGCCGGCCGCCACCGAGGCGTTAAGGGAGTTTATCCTACCGAACATAGGCAGGCTTATTATCCCGTCGCACTTTTTGGCGGTAAGCGCGCCGATTCCGCTGCCCTCGTTGCCGATTACAAGGGCTAAGGGACAGTCAAAATCGGTCTTTGTGTAGTCCTCACCGTCCATATCCGCGCCGAAGATCCACACTCCCCGCTTCTTAAGCTCATCTATCGTATTTGCGATATTTGTGACCCTCGCCACAGGCATATATTCGAGCGCGCCGCAAGCCGCCTTGGCAACCGTAGCGTTAAGGGAGGCACTCCTGCGCTTGGGTATTATAATTCCGTGCGCGCCGCATATTTCGGCAGTTCTTATAATCGCCCCCAGATTGTGAGGGTCCTCTATTTCGTCGCATATTATTATAAACGGCTTTTCGTTTTTCTGCTCGGCGAGGGCGAAAATATCCTCAACCGAAGCGTATTCCTGCGAAGCGAACATAACCGCCACGCCCTGATGATTGGCTCCACCGCAGTAGTAATCGAGCTTTTGGGGGCTCACCTCTTTTATAAGAACCCCTTTTGCGCGGCATTTCGCTATTATAGCGGCTACCGACCCGCCTGATACGCCGTGAGCGATAAGCAGACGGTCGATTTCTCTGCCCGACCGAACCGCCTCAAGTACGGGGTTTCTGCCGCATATTATATTTCCCGTGCGTTCTGTGTTATTATCCATACTTTTAATTGTCCTTTTTAAACAGTATACTCCAACTATAGATTATACCA
>CABVAD010000071.1 GCA_902496265.1 uncultured Oscillospiraceae bacterium | reverse complement strand
GCACATATGAATGATGTATCATATGAATATAAATTCAAATGAATGAATATTCATATGAACGGAGGTTAAAATATGCACGACCATGAAGCAATATTAAGCGCCGTCAAAAATGAGCTTCCCACCGAGGAGCTTTTATGTGATTTGGCGGATTTGTTCAAGCTGTTCGGCGACACAACCCGAATGAGGATACTTTTTTCCCTTTTCGAGTCGGAAATGTGCGTCTGCGCTATTGCGGAGCTGCTCGGAATGACCCAGTCGGCGATTTCGCACCAGCTTAGGGTGCTGAAAGAAAGCAAGCTTGTAGACTGCCGCCGCGACGGAAAAACAATTTACTATTTTTTGGCGGATAATCATGTCAGGACAATAATCGGTCAGGGCTTTGACCACCTTATAGAGGAAAGGGAGAACAAAGATGAGAAAAATATTTGAACTTGAAGATTTGGACTGCGCTAACTGCGCCGCAAAAATGGCGGAGGGCATAAGAAAAATTGAGGGGGTAAGCTATGCCGACATTAATTTTCTTACCCAGAAGCTGACGGTCGAAGCTGAAGACAGCGAGTTTGACTCGATTATGAAAAAAGCGGCGAAGGTATGCAAAAAAATTGAGCCCGACTGCCGTATTAAATTTTAAGGAGTGCTTTTTATGAGCCGTAAGCATAAAAAAAGGCTTGCAAGAATAATAATCGCCGCCGCGTCGCTGGCGGTCATAGTTTTTTTGCCCGTGAACGAAAAAATCAAGGCGGTTTTGTATCTTTTACCCTACCTTACCGTCGGGTGGGATATTTTATGGAGTGCGGTGCGGAATATCGCCCACGGACAGGTGTTTGACGAAAACTTTTTAATGTCGCTTGCAACGGTCGGCGCGTTTGCACTCGGGGACTATGTCGAGGCGGCGGCGGTAATGCTCTTTTATCAGGTAGGGGAGCTGTTTCAAAGCATAGCGGTCGGCAAAAGCCGGAAAAGCATTGCCGCGTTAATGGATATTCGTCCCGACAGCGCGGCGGTTTTAAGAAACGGCGAAGAGCTTAAGGTCTCTCCCGAGGAGGTAAAAAAGGGCGAAACCGTTATAGTAAGAGCGGGCGAGAAAATCCCGCTTGACGGAATTGTATTGGAGGGCGAGACTTCTGTAAACACGGCGGCGCTGACGGGGGAGAGCCTGCCGCGCGACATTTCGGCGGGCGACAGGGTTGTAAGCGGTTCTGTCAATTTGAACGGCGTGATTACGGTCAAGACAGAGAGCGTTTACCGTGACAGCACCGTTGCGAAAATTCTCAACCTGGTTGAAAACTCCTCCTCCAAAAAAGCAAAAACCGAGAATTTTATCACCCGCTTTGCGCGGTATTACACTCCCTTGGTTGTAGCGGCGGCGGTAATTCTGGCGGTTTTACCGCCCCTTATATCGGGCGGCGGCTGGACCAACTGGCTTCAGCGCGCGCTTATCTTCCTTGTAGTTTCCTGCCCCTGTGCGCTTGTAATTTCGGTGCCGCTATCCTTTTTCGGGGGTATAGGCGGCGCGTCAAAGCGCGGTATTCTTATAAAGGGCGCTAACTACACCGAGGTGTTAGCTAAGGTCGGCACGGTGGTCTTTGACAAAACAGGAACCCTTACAAAGGGCGTTTTCAAGGTGACCGCCGTTCACCCCGAGAGTATGAGCGAGGCGGAGCTGCTTGACGTTGCGGCGGCGGCCGAAAGCTATTCAAACCACCCGATTGCCGAGTCTGTAATCGCCGCGCACAAGGGGCATATCGACCGCGCGCGGATAGGCAGAGTCACCGAGCACGCGGGAATGGGCGTCGAGGCGGTAATAGACGGCAGAGACATTTTTGCAGGAAACGGTAAGCTTATGGAGCTTGCGGGCGCAAATTGGCACGACTGCCATATAGCGGGAACGGTAATTCATATTTCGGAGGGTAAAAATTATCTCGGACATATTGTGATTTCCGACGAGCTAAAGCCCGATTCCAAAACGGCGGTTGCTGAGCTTAAAGCCCTCGGAATAACAAAGACGGTAATGCTTACGGGCGACCGAAAGGAAATAGGCGAGGCGGTAGGCAAAGAATTAGGGCTTGACGAGGTTTGCGCGGAACTACTGCCCGACGGCAAGGTAAACGCCGTCGAAAAGCTGTTAAACCAAAAAACGCCCCTCGCTTTCGTTGGGGACGGAATCAACGACGCACCCGTGCTTGCGCGTGCGGACATAGGTATAGCTATGGGCGGTATGGGCAGCGACGCGGCGATCGAGGCGGCGGACGTTGTCCTTATGGACGATAAACCCTCGAAGCTCCCCGAGGCGGTAAAAATTGCACGGAAAACAATGTCAATTGTATGGGAGAATATTATTTTCGCCCTCGCCGTCAAGGCGGTTGTGCTTGTTTTGGGCGCGGCGGGTATCGCGGGAATGTGGCTTGCGATTTTCGCTGACGTGGGCGTAACGGTGATTGCCGTTTTAAACGCTATGCGGGCTATGAAGACGGAGAAGTTTTAAAATACCGAAATATTAAAAACGCACGGAGGAAATTGCCCTCCGTGCATTTTTAAGGCTAAAGCCTTTTTATAATTTCGTTGTTTTGCGAAATAAGATGGCCTACGGCGTAAATTAAAAACAGCGAAATAAGCGCAAGAATAATTCCCACGATTAAGACCGCAACTGCAACGACCGCGAAAATCTTGTCAAGCATAACAAGTACTGCCGCCGCCGCGGCGAAAATCAGAAGTATTCCGATAGCCACAATAAAGGAAATTGCCTTTATTATCTTGTCAAGATGCTTAAAAACGCCGTTGCCGTAATTTTCGGTTACCGCCTTCAGGCTGCTTTTAGTTTTAGGAATTGATGAAGAACTGATATCTTCAAACAAAAAATCCTCATTATTATCAGTCAACGCGGAACGCTCCTTTCGGTTTTAGATTTTTTTAACCCCTATAGTGACTGTCTCGCCGTTGATATCCCATTCTTTAGTAAAGCCGACGGGAGTTTCGGCGCAAAGGGAGTCTGCAAGGGTGTCGCCCTTAATACCGTCCTGCTTTTTAAGGGCGGTGTCCGTAACCCTTTTACTGCCCTCAAGCGTGACCGAGATATGGTCGGTTACGTTAAAGCCCGCTTCTTTACGCATAGTCTGAATCTTGCTGATAAGCTCCCTCACAAAGCCCTCTTCGATAAGGTCTTCTGTAAGGGTGGTATCGATTGCAACCGTGATTCCGCGGTCGCTTACTGTGTAGAAGCCGTCCTTTTGCTTAGCGTCAATCAGTAAGTCCTCGGTTTCAAGCTTTACATTACCTGACGGCAGGTCTAATTCTATATAACCGTCATTATCGAGCTGTTTCTTAGCGGCTGTGCCGTCG
This sequence comes from uncultured Oscillospiraceae bacterium, assembly GCA_902496265.1. Lineage (GTDB taxonomy): Bacteria > Bacillota > Clostridia > Oscillospirales > Acutalibacteraceae > UBA737. The sequence continues at coordinate 2,927 of CABVAD010000071.1, read as the reverse complement.
ATTTCGGAAAGCGCCGTTCTTATTTCATTTAACTGTTTTCCGAACTTCGGTCCTACCGTCTTGAGCTGGGGCTTGAACTGATAGGTTACAAAGCCGTCAACACTGTCGGTGAAGCTTACATTCTTTATATTAAGCTCGTCGCGGATAATGTCGGTGTAAAAGCTGTCTAAGTCGCCGTCAAGCTTTACATACATAGTGGAGAGCGGTTGGCGGTTCTTAAGCGCCGCGCCGTTTCTGGCGGCTCTGCCCAATACTACTATTTCAAGCACCTTGTCCATATTGCTTTCAAGCTCTTTGTCAATAGCCTTTTCGTCCACTACGGGGAACTCGCAAAGGTGTACGCTCTCGGGCGCGGTCTTATCCACACTTCTTACAAGGTTTTGGTAGATACTTTCGGTCATAAAGGGGATCATCGGCGCCGCCGCCTTAGCGGTGGTTACAAGGGCGGTGTAAAGGGTCATATACGCCGCAATCTTATCTTCGGGCAGACCTTGTACCCAGTAGCGCTCGCGGCCGCGGCGGACATACCAGTTGCTCATATCGTCCACAAATTCCTGCAAAGCACGCGCCGCCTCGGGTATGCGGTAATTCGCTAAATTATCGTCAACCGCATTTACCATTGAGTTAAGCTTTGATAAGAGCCACTTATCCATTACGGTAAGGGTACAGTTTTTGAGCTCGTATTTTGTCGGGTCGAACTCGTCAATGTTGGCGTACAGCACATAGAAGGCGTAGGTATTCCACAGCGTACCCATAAACTTGCGCTGACCCTCGGTGACCGCCTTGTCGTGGAAGCGGTTGGGCAGCCACGGGGCGGAGTTGGTGTAGAAATACCAACGAATCGCGTCCGCTCCGAACCTTTCAAGCGCGTCAAACGGGTCAACCGCGTTGCCCTTTGACTTACTCATTTTCTGACCGTTTTCGTCCTGAACGTGGCCTAAAACGATAACATTCTTATATGGTGCTTTATTGAAGATAAGGGTGGAGATAGCAAGCAGGGAGTAGAACCAGCCTCTTGTCTGGTCAACCGCCTCCGAAATAAAGTCGGCGGGGAACTGGGACTCGAAAAGCTCCTTGTTTTCAAAGGGATAGTGATGCTGTGCAAAAGGCATTGAGCCTGAATCGAACCAGCAGTCGATAACCTCGGGAACGCGGTGCATTTCCTTGCCGCAATGGGGACATTTAACCGTCACCGCGTCAATATAGGGGCGGTGAAGCTCGATATCGTCGGGGCAGTTGTCCGACATACTTTTAAGCTCTTCAATACTGCCGATAGAGTGCATATGACCGCACTCGCACTGCCAGATATTAAGCGGCGTACCCCAGTATCTGTTACGGGAGATACCCCAGTCCTGAACGTTCTTAAGCCAGTCGCCGAAGCGTCCCTTGCCTATGCTTTCGGGAATCCAGTTTATTGTATCGTTGTTGCGGATAAGGTCGTCCTTAACATCGGTCATTTTTATAAACCATGACTCGCGCGCGTAATAGATAAGGGGAGTGTCACAGCGCCAGCAGTAGGGATAATCGTGTTCAAATTTAGGAGCGTCAAACAAAAGCCCCTTAGCATCTAAATCCGCCAAAACCTTGGGGTCGGCATCCTTAACGAAAAGACCTGCATAGGGGGTTTCCTCGGTCATTTCACCCTTGCTGTCAACAAACTGAACAAAGGGCAGGTCATACCGTCTTCCGACCCTTGCGTCATCCTCGCCGAAGGCGGGGGCGCAGTGAACGATACCCGTACCGTCGGTCATTGTAACATAGCTGTCGCACATAACGAAGTGCGCCTTTTTATGCTGCTTTTCGCAGACGGGCTTTACACACTCAAAAAGCGGCTCATATTCTTTATATTCAAGAAAACTGCCCTTATATTCCTCTAAAATTTCATAAGCGGGGGCTTCTTCTGTTGCAAGCTTGCCTAAAACCCTATCAAGCAGCTCCTTCGCCATATAGTAGGTGTAGCCGTCCGCCGCCTTAACCTTGCAGTAGGTATCGTCAGGGTTTACGCAGAGGGCGACGTTTGAGGGCAAAGTCCATGGTGTGGTCGTCCAGGCAAGGAAATAGGCCTCCTCGCCCACCGCCTTAAAGCGGACAACCGCACTTCGTTCCTTGACGCTCTTATAGCCTTGGGCTACCTCGTGGGAGGAAAGGGGAGTTCCGCAGCGCGGGCAGTAGGGGACAATCTTAAAGCCCTTGTAAAGCAGTCCTTTGTCATAAATCTGCTTGAGCGCCCACCATTCGGATTCGATAAAGTTATTGTCATAGGTAACGTAAGGGTCGTCCATATCCGCCCAGAAGCCGACGGTTTTTGAGAAGTCTTCCCACATACCCTTGTATTTCCAAACGCTTTCCTTGCAATGCTCGATAAAGGGCTCCAAGCCGTACTCCTCAATCTGCTCCTTGCCGTCAAGCCCCAGCATTTTTTCAACCTCAAGCTCAACAGGCAGACCGTGGGTGTCCCAACCCGCCTTTCTCGGCACCATATAGCCCTTCATTGTGCGGTAGCGGGGAATCATATCCTTTATAACGCGGGTAAGCACGTGGCCGATATGCGGCTTGCCGTTAGCGGTCGGAGGACCGTCGTAAAACACATAGGGCTCGCCTTTAGCGCGGGAGTCTATGCTCTTTTCAAATATTTTTTCCTCTTCCCAGAATTTTTCAACCTTTTTTTCCTCTTCAACGAAGTTAAGGTTTGGGGAAATGCTCTTATACACGGTTTAATTTCTCCTTTCAAAAATGAAAGTCTCCGTCCATAATAGGACGAAGACTGTATACTGCTTCAAACCACCTATTACGTCAGACTGTCATCTGAGTTCCCTTTAACGGGGGAAAAGCGGAGCGGCTTACTGTAAAAATTTCAGCCGTCGGCTCGGGAGTGATACCGCCGTAAAACGACCGCCGAACTTTCACCCTCTTCGGCTCGCTATAAG
>CABVAD010000070.1 GCA_902496265.1 uncultured Oscillospiraceae bacterium | reverse complement strand
ATGATATAATTATCTAAAAGCTTGTCTGTTTTTCATTATACTATATATTCAGGGAGATTTCCATGCTAAAAAAGCTATTTTCCATTATTTTTACTGTTATTTTGGTATTTTCGGTGATTTTAACCCCCTTGACGGCTTCCGCCTACGAAATTACGGGCTTCAATATTACCGCAAAGGCGGGAATGTTAGTATCTATGGATACGGGTGAGATACTTTACAGTAACAATATCGACCAAAAAATGTACCCCGCGTCCTTAACAAAAATAATGACCGTTATCCTGATGCTCGAAAGCGAAAAATACGACCCCGCGGGCAAGGTTGCCATGACAAAAGAGGTTCAGCAGCTGATATCGGGTACGGGCAGCGCGGTTTCAAATCTTCAGATAGGGGAGGAGATAACCCAGCTTGATTTGGTATACACGGTGCTTATGTCCTCCTTCGGCGACTGTGCGTATCTCGCCGCCATTTATTACGGCGGAAGTCTTGAGGGCTTTGTCGCGCAGATGAACGAAAAAGCCGCCCAATTGGGGCTTACGGGTACACGCTATACAAATCCCGTGGGTCTTCATGATGTAGATAATTATACCACGGTGCGCGACGTTTACACACTTATGAGCTACGCATTAAAAAATGAAACCTTTAAAACCGTATGCGGAGCATCGCGCTATACTATCGAGGCTACAAATATGTCGGGCAAGCGCACGCTTTCCACAACAAACTTTTTGCTTGACAACACGACAAACTATTACTACCAGTACGCAAAGGGCGGAAAAACAGGCTATACCGACGAGGCGGGGCGCTGTCTTGTAAGCTTTGCCTCCTACAGCGGATATAATTATATGTGCGTTCTTATGAACTGCCCGCCTAATGCCGACAAGCGTTATGAATTTATTGAAAGTGCCGAGCTGTACCGCTGGGCGTTCAACAGCTTTTCGTTTAAGGAGGTTGCAAATTCCACCGAACCCGTGTGCGAAATGCCCGTCGAGCTGTCGCTTGATACCGATTTTGTTTCGCTCTACTTTGAAAAGCCGTTTGTAACCGTCCTGCCTAACGAGGCGGACGATTCGACAATAGTGGTAAAGCCGCACCTTAAATCGGAATCGGTCGAGGCTCCTGTTAAAAAAGGAGATGTTCTCGGAACGGCGGATATTATTTATGCCGAGCAGGTTATAGGGACAGTTAAGCTTGTCGCGGGGGACAGCGTTAAGGAAAGCAAGCTGCTTATAGCGCTTAAGTATATTAAAAGCTTTTTCGGCTCGGTTTATATGAAGGTGGTTTACGTACTTATCGCGCTTGCGGTTGTTATATTTATTCTTATGGTGATAAGGCTCAATATTGCGCGTATAAGAAAGCGCAGGGTTAAATACATTCCTTACGGTAAAAAGAAGGGTGACAGAAATGAACATTAAAAAATTTACGGCGGCTGTGATTGCTTTTGCGCTTTGTTTGGGGCTGTGCGCCTGCGGAAAGAATAAAGCAGACGAGGGTAAGTCTTCGTACACGGAAAAATACGGAATTCATCATGCTGTTATAACTGTGGAAAATTACGGTGAAATAAAGCTTGAGCTTGACGGCGATACCGCACCGATAACGGTTAAGAACTTTATGGAGCTTGCAAAAAGCGGCTTTTATGACGGGCTAACCTTTCACCGTATAATTTCGGGCTTTATGATTCAGGGCGGCGACCCTAACGGCAACGGCACGGGCGGCAGCGATGAAACCATAAAGGGCGAGTTTTCAGCTAACGGGGTTGAGAATAATATTTCCCACAAAAGGGGAGTTATCTCAATGGCGCGCTCAACGAGTTATGACAGCGCCTCCTCGCAGTTCTTTATAATGCATGGAGACGGCACTCATCTTGACGGGAAGTACGCCGCTTTCGGTTTCGTGACCGACGGTATGGAGGTTGTCGACGCGATAGCCGAAAACACACCCGTTACCGACAATAACGGAACGGTACTGAGAGAAAATCAGCCTGTTATTAAATCGGTTGTAATTACAGATTAAAACAAAACTGCCTGAGCCGTTAATTGTTCGCGGTTCAGGCAGTTTTAACAGGCGGAAAAATATGATTTAAAGCCTTCTGCACTCAAGGTAGAAGCGCTTATCGTCGGCACAGCCCATTGAAAAGGTTTTGCGCGGCAGAGAGCCGTCCTGCTTTACGGCGCCGAACAGTTCGTCCTTACGCATACCGCAGAACAAAAAGCCGAGGGTGTTCGGGGCTTTTGAAAGCTCGCGGACCGAGCTTTCGCCGTGAATATAATCGACGCGTGCCTGCGGATTTTGCTTTAAGAATTTGTCTATATAGCCTTGCAGCGTGCCGACCGCCAGCTTTGCGGCGGGCTTCACCGAAATTTCACGCTGATTTCCGCCGTAAACGCAGGTGAAGCTCTGCGCGTCCCCGCCCTTGTATTCACCGCCTAAGGATGAGACAAATCCGTTTATGACCTCTTCAGGGTTTACGCCGAAGAGTATACGGTAAATCGGCTCAAAATCAAGGGAAGAATCGTGGATATTAACAATCTCAACCAGAGCATAACGCGAGGCATCGGTTTTGTTAAGCCTGTAACATTCCTTTGCGGCGGCAAGGGAGTGGTTGCCGTCTCCCACGGCGAAAAGCAGTCGGTTATCGCCGTCGCCTGCAAGCTCGGACAGCCTTTCCTGCAAAGCCTCGGCGGCTTTACCGTTCACCGCGGTGCCGCGTATATGCCCTCCGTTTTGCATTAAATCAAAATCGTAGAGCAAGGGAGCGGTTTCGGTATTATCAAGCGGCTCAATAACCGTTTTCTCAGGGTCGTCGATAAGCAGCATTATATGGGGAATTTCCATAGGAGCGTCTTTTCTTATTTCAACCCTCGGCGGGACGCGCTCCGCCACGGTTTCCTCGGTGGCCCTTATAAGTGTGCGGCTGTTTTTTTCGCAGCTGTAATTTTCCAAATCAATGAGCCCGACTATCCCGCGGCGTACCCTTCCGCAGGAAAGGGTGCGCTTTACATAGACGAAGGTATTTTCATATGTATCGAAAACGCCGCCGCCAAGATATTTTTTCATATTAGCGTTAATTTCGGCGGTTTTAGCGCTGTTGTCCGACGAAAGATAGACCTCGGGAAAAACAATATTAAGAGCCGAAGGCGCGTCATCGACATATTCCTTAACCCTTTGCCAGTATTCAGGCTCGGAGGTGTACTGGTCGCAGGCGATTACCGCCCACTTTTCGAAGCCGCGCTTAGGTAAAAGAATGTCGGCGGGCAAAAAAAGATTATCATTCATTGCAGTTCTCCCTGATATTATTAACCCGCCCCCAAATTATTCATATGAGGGCGGAGCAATTTACTTATAATACGAAAATTCAACGGCGGTAACCGAATCGTCAGACGGATTGATATAAACCGTTATGCCGTTGCGGCGGTCCTTTTCGGTAATAAAATAATCGAGGTAGTAGTTATCCTCCGAAATTCCGTAAAAATGCGAGGGCGTGCCGAGAGTATCAATAATATCCGTAATTGCCATTTTGTTGTTGATACCGTTGACGTTAAACTCGTGGAAGCCGTCGGCGTTTGTGTAAAAATCATTGTCGATTTTAAACTTAACTATGCTGCATTTATTAAGCTTTACAGAGCTGTTTGAGGAATTGAAGAAGGTAGCGGTAATTCTCGTGCCGTCTTCCTTTTCAAAAACCGTTTCCACCGAATCACAGGCGTAAACCAGCGAGTCCTCGTCATACTGGCTGTTTTCAAGCAGCTTCCAGCCCTTTTTAGCGAGTACGGAAACTGAAGTCGGCACCGTGAACTCGTCGCCGGCGAAGCTCACGTTAAATTTGAACTTTTTACCGAGATAGACCTCGGAATAATTTTCCTCGTCAAACACGCTTATATCGACAAACTGAGGCATAATTTTGTCATCTGACATAATAGCGGGGCGGTTTACCCCCTCGGGAGCTGATTTGACAGAGGTTACCGAGGATACCGAGCTTTCGCTTGAAACGGCGTAATTCTTGTCGACAGGGCTGCAGGAAGAAAGCAGCAATACCGCCGAAATAAGCGATAACACAGCCGACAATACAAATCTGTTTTTCATACCGTATCCCTCCGAAAGCTTAAAAAACGCTAATACGCCTCATATTACTATTTTATTCGTTAGCGGTTTAAAAGTCAACCTTGTTTTTATTTATTTGGGCTTTTTTAGTGCGTTAACAGTGATTTTGTAATATTTTTCCGTAAAACGCCTGCGATATAGAAAAAGAAACCTCCGTCTACTGTCATAGCGGAGGTTTCGCAGACACAATTTATAAATACAATTAATCGTGATCGGATGCGCCGCCGTCCCTGAATAAAAGGGAGATACACCATATGCCCGCAAGAGCTATTACGGTATATATTATACGGCTGATAATAGCGGTTGCTCCGCCGAACGCCCAGGCGACCAGATCAAACTCAAACAGTCCGACAAGTCCCCAGTTGAGAGCGCCGATTATAACAAGTATAAGACATATTTTATCAAACATTTTATCACTCCTTTTTTATTATTTTGCGCCGATTAAGCCCCATTATTCAAAAAAAGAAGACCCGTAATCGGGTCCTCTTTATTGACGCGAAGTCTTATTTCATGCTGTTTTCGTAAGACTCGATCATCTTTTTAAAAGTGTGTCCCGTACAACCCGTGAGCCGACGGTTTACCTTTTCAAACACCTTCCCAAAGGTATCACCCGTAAAAATCTTAACCGAAATCTCGGCTGTGCCATCGTCTATGGGGGTTACATAAATTTTATCAATATATCTGTTCACAAAGGCGGAGTCTATCATTTCCTTTGATGCTTCGCTTTCTGCTTTTTGGAGAATGATTTTGATTTCTTCGATTTTTTCTTTGAAACCAGACCTCGAATCTATTTCATTTTCCATTTCTTCAATATTGGAATAAATTTCAGCGGACTCCTCGGAAATCTGCTTGTTCATTTCAACAAAGTCTCGGTCGCTTATTTGCTCCGCAATATTGTATTCAAGCAACTTTGATTTTTTCTTAGAAAGAAAATCAAGGCGGTCTTTTAATTTTTGCAGTTCGCCTGATGAACTGTCTTTCGCTAAAACTTCGGCATACATATTTGTGTATTCCTCAATAATCAGCTTTGCGTCCTCGGCGGTGTCCTTAAACACCTCATAAAGAACTTCTTTGATTTCTTCTTCGTAAATTGTAAAGGAAGGACAGGAGTCAGTGCCGTTGTTTATCTTACCACTACATATCCAACGGGAAAGAACATTGCCCTTGCGGTCTTTACTGTCCTTGCGGTAGTAGAGCTTTCCGCAATGGGTACAATACATTTTACCGGTCAAAAGATTTGGATGGTTGCATAGATTCTGCCTGTTCTTAACATCACGGCTTCGCCTTTTTAAAACGGCGTTTGCCTGTTCCCAAAGTTCTTCACTAACAATAGCGGGTACAATTTCGCCGGTTTCATCCTTAAACATAACCCATTCCTCGGGCGGTAAAAACTTTTGCTTTTTGGTGAACATATCAACGATTTTTACCTTGTTCCCCACATAATAGCCCTTGTATTTGGGGTTGGAAATGGTGTTGGACATTGTACTGTGGCAGATGCGTTTACCGTTATTGTTGCGGTAACCCTTGTTCCAAAAGATTTCCTCAATCTGTTTCATACTGTATTGATCGGTAGCGTAAAGTTCAAATAGTTCATGAACCATTTCCGCTTCTTTTTCGTCAATAACCAGCCTTTTGTTGTCCTTACGGTAGCCAAATATACGGCTATTACCGAGGACAACATTTTTCTTTATGGCTTCCTGATGACCGAACTTAATACGGCTTGACAGTTTTCTAAGTTCGTCCTGGGCAATACCTGACATAATTGTTAATCGAAGTTCGCTATCTTCGTCAAGCGTGTTAATATTATCGTTTTGAAAAAACACACCTACACCATAAGAAAGTAGGTCACGGGTGTATTGAATACTGTCAAGGGTGTTACGGGCAAAACGGGTGATTTCCTTTGTGATAACAAGGTCAAAAAGACCCGCCTTTGCATCACTAATCATATTGTGGAAATTCTCACGCTTTTTGGTGCTCATACCCGAAAGACCTTCGTCAATATATCCCTCAACAAACTCCCAGTTAGCGTTCTTTTTAATAAAATTACGGTAATAGGATATCTGGTTGTCAAGAGAGTTGAGCTGCTCGTCCTTTTCACTCGACACACGGGCATAAAAGGTAACTCTAAGCGGTATATCATAAATGGTTTTAGTTCTCATCAACTGACGGACAGAATGCACATCC
>CABVAD010000069.1 GCA_902496265.1 uncultured Oscillospiraceae bacterium | reverse complement strand
TGTCTCAGTCCCAATGTGGCCGTTCAACCTCTCAGTCCGGCTACCGATCGTCGCTTTGGTGGGCCGTTACCCCGCCAACTGGCTAATCGGACGCGAGCCCATCTTACAGCGGATTGCTCCTTTGGTGAAAAAAGGATGTCCTCTCTCCACTTTATGCGGTATTAGCAGTCGTTTCCAACTGTTGTCCCCCTCTGTAAGGCAGGTTGCTCACGCGTTACTCACCCGTCCGCCACTAAGTTAAACAAGAAAATCTTATAGCAAGCTATCTTCATTTCAGCGTTTAACTCCGTTCGACTTGCATGTGTTAGGCACGCCGCCAGCGTTCGTCCTGAGCCAGGATCAAACTCTCTAAAATATTCTATCTAAACGCCTATGCGTTCAAACCTATCTTAGAGCATTTTCTGCTCATTCGCAATACTGACGTATTGTCTTTGTCCTTCGTACTTAAAGTACCTTTTTCTCTCGATTTCTCTCAAGAATTGTCGGGTCCTTATTATCGTCGTTGTTTAATTTTCAAGGTCCGTTTTTGCGCCCCCGTTTTCAGAGCGCCTGATTATAATACCACATCGCTCACCCTTTGTCAACTCTTTTTTTAAACTTTTTTTGAAAAAATTTTTGAAGAGTATTTTGACACAAGATATTGTATATTAAGCCTTTTCACTTTAATATTTCCCTTAGCTTTGCGAGGATTTTTTTCTCGGCGCGGGACACCTGAACCTGCGTCATTGACATTAGTTCCGCCGTTTTGCTCTGGGTGAAATAATTATAATACCTATATATTACAAGCTGTTTTTCGGTAACGCTTAGCTTTTTAAGTGCGGAGTCGATAAGCAGCCTGTCGGAGATTTCGTCCTCGGCGCTGACGGTGGGCAGGTCCGCTTCGCCGATTTCGCCGTCCTCTTCGCGGGTGAGGGATACGGTGGGCTGCACGGCGCACATAGCCTCGGTTATATCCTCCGCCGATACCGAGAGTGCCGCCGCAAGCTCCGAAACGGTAGGCTCGCGGCAAAGTCTTTGCTCCATAATCTGCTTTTCGCGGTTAATTTTCATTCCGAGCTCCTTTACGCTTCTTGAAACCTTGACCGCGCCGCCGTCCCTGAAAAGCCGCCGTATCTCGCCCATTATAACGGGCACAGCGTAGGTCGAGAAGCACACCCCCCTTTCGCCGTCAAAGGCGTCGGTGGCTTTGATAAGCCCGATACAGCCCGCCTGATAGAGGTCGTCGTATTCTATACCCCGCCCCGAAAAGCGCTTGCAAAGCGAATGAACAAGCCCGAGATTATCCTCGATAAAGCGGTCGCGGCGGGGCTTTTGTTCAACCGTTGACATTAATACGGCGGCTTATCCGCTTGGTCATAACAATGCTTGTGCCTTTTCCGACGGCTGAGCGCACCTTTACCGTGTCCATAAAGCTCTGCATAACCGCGAAGCCGAGTCCCGCCCGCTCGCCGCCGACGGTAGTGTAAAGCGGCTCCATAGCCTTTTCGACATTTTCTATACCGCAGCCTGTATCCCTAATCTTAATCCTTATTATATTTTTGTCGCAAAGCTCGCCCGTTATGTAAATTTTACCGATTTTTTCCCTGTAAGCGTGAACGATACAGTTTGTGACCGCCTCGGAAACGGCGGTTTTAATATCATTAATTTCCTCTAAGGTGGGGTCAAGCTGTGCGGCAAACGCCGCTATGCAGGCCCTCGCAAAGCCCTCGTTCGCGGACTTTGCCAATATGTTCATAGTGAATTTATTGTTTACTACCATTTTATCGCTCCTCCAATTTTGCAAGCCGTTCTATTCCCGCAAGCTTCATCACCTTATATATCTGCGGTGACGCGCCCGTTATATACAGCTGTGCCCCCGTTTTCGCAAGGGTTCTGTATCTGCCCATAACAAGCCCTATACCCGAGCTGTCCATAAAGCTCACGCCCTTAAAATCCAGCACAAGCTTTGAGGGCATATTAAGCTCCACAGCGTCATCGACAGCCTCACGCATTTCCTTTGCGGAGTGGTGGTCAAGCTCACCCGAAAGATACGCCGTCACCGTATCTCCCGAGGTTTTAATTTCTACCGACATTTGATTTCACCTCATAAACATAAAAATAACAAGCCTTTACCATATATAATAAAGGCTTGTCCGTGAAAAAATTGTCACAATAGGTAGGCTGCTAAAAATTTTTATAAAAATCAATAAGCTTTTGCCTTATTCCGCCCGCAAGATAGAGCGAGCCGAAGACGAAAACGGGGTCTTCCCCTGCTGCTCGGGCGGCTTTTTCTATCGCCGAATCATAATTTTCGGCGGCCCAAGCGGGGCAATAAAGTGCCGCGATATCTGCAAGCTCGGCGGCACTAAGCGAGCGGGGCATATTTTCTACCGTTACCGCCACAGCCGCCCTGCAAAACGGAAGCGTATTTTTAAGCACGGCTTTATAATCCTTATCACTCATCATTCCGATTACGGCGGTGACATTACCCCCGTGTTTTTTAAGAATTTTTGCAAGCTGAGCCGCCCCGTCGGGATTATGCGCGCCGTCAAGCACCACAAGCGGTTTTTTGCAGATTATCTCGGCTCTTGCGGGGAAAAATGTGTTTGCAAGCGCCTTTTTTACCGTTTCATAGGGTATATTATATCCCGAATTTTCCACCGTTTCGATAACCGTCAGTGCGTTTTCAATCTGGTACTCGCCGCAAAGCGAAATTTCGTATTCCCTATTCCTATATATAATACTGCTCCCGCTGTCGCCGCATTTTAAAACGGTAAGCTGTGATAAATCGGGCGTAACGAGCCGTTTTGACGAGCATTCTATAACCGAAAGCACCTCTTTGCTTTGATTGGCAGAAGCAACGGTAAGAGGACAGTCCTTTATTATTCCGCATTTTTCGGCGGCTATTTTGTCCGCCGTATCCCCTAAAATCCCTAAATGGTCAAGCCCTATTTTGGTTATGACCGCGGCGGCGACGTTTTTAAGTGTATTGGTTGCGTCAAATCTGCCGCCGAGTCCCGTTTCGGCGATTACGATATCGCATTTTTTATCGCTGAAATAGGAAAACGCCGCGGCGGTAATAAACTCAAACTCGGTCATTTCAACTCCCGCATCAATAACTCCTTGCGAATATCTAATCAGGTCCTCTTCGGAAATAAATTCGCCGTTTATCTGAATCCGCTCGCGGAAATCGATAACGAAAGGAGAAATATAAAGTCCCGTTTTAAAGCCCGATGCATGGAAAACCTTTGCGAGCATTGCCGCAACCGAGCCTTTGCCGTTCGTCCCGGCAATATGAATCGACTTGAAATTATCCTGCGGATTTTGAAGCCGTTTAAGTGCAAGAGATATTCTTTCAAGCCCCGCGGGCTTGGAAAATTTTCCGAGAGAATGTATATAGCTTAAGGTTTCGCCGTAATTCAAAAATTTTACTTCCTTTCCTATATATGTAATGAATTTAAGCGGGTATTCAGCACATAATACTATCGGACAAAGCAAAAAGCCGAAAATATACGGCGCCTTAAATGCGCACGGTGCTGACAAAAGGTAAGTATGCTGTTGTCCTATAAGTGTGATAATAGCATACTTTTTTAAAATGTCAAGCCATCAGCGGCGAAGCTGTAAAGTTTGTCGGTTATCGCACAAAAAAATACCGGCAGGACATACCGGTATACAGAAAGAGGCTGCGCCAATTTCGGAGCAGCTTCTTTTACATTATATTACCCAATTATTATAATCCTTATCCTTTTGAGTAAGGTCGGCAACGGTGTAGGAGTCAAAAAAATTGTTTATTACTCGGTTGAGCTCCTTCCACATAGGAAGGGTGCGGCAGCGGTCGGCAAGCTCGCAGGGCGCGGCGCCCGCTTTCAGGCATGCGACGGGGGCGAGCGTACCCTCGGTAACCCGAAGAATCTCGCTCACCTTATACTTATCAGGCTCGCGGCAAAGGCGGTAGCCGCCGCCCTTACCGTGCGCCCCCTCGACAAGCCCCGCCTTTGAGAGGCTTGCCATTATGCTTTCAAGATATTTTTGTGATATATTCTGGCGTTCGCTAATCTCCTTAAGGGGTATAAAATCCTCCCCGCCGTGCTCGGCAAGGTCGACCATAACCCTTAGAGCGTAACGCCCTCTTGTTGATACCGTCATAGCTTATTCGGCGAAAAGCGGGGTGGACAAATATCTGTCGCCCGTGTCGGGAAGCAGAGTCACAATGGTTTTGCCCGCATTTTCTTCTCTCTTTGCAAGCTCGACCGCCGCATACAGCGCCGCACCCGAGGAAATGCCCACAAGCACGCCCTCGCTTCTTCCGATTTCCTTACCGAAAGCGAAAGCGTCCTCATTTTCGACGGGTAAAATCTCATCATACACGCCGGTATCAAGCACGTCGGGAACAAAGCCCGCTCCGATACCCTGAATTTTGTGCGCGCCCGACGGCTTGCCCGAAAGCACCGCGGAGGAGGCGGGCTCAACCGCAACAACCTTTACCTGCGGCTTTTTGGACTTTAAGTATTTGCCGACGCCTGTAACCGTGCCGCCCGTGCCCACGCCCGCGACAAAGATATCAACCTCGCCGTCGGTGTCCTCAAAAATCTCGGGTCCCGTGGTTTCAAAATGCGCCGCTGGATTTGCGGGGTTTACAAACTGCCCCGGAATAAAGCTGTTCGGAATTTCCTTGCTTAATTCGTCCGCCTTGGCAATTGCGCCCTTCATTCCCTTTGCGCCCTCGGTAAGCACCAGCTCCGCGCCGTAGGCTTTCATCAGCTGTCTGCGCTCGACCGACATAGTCTCGGGCATAACGATTATAATTCTGTAGCCCCTTGCGGCGGCAACCGCGGCAAGGCCAATCCCTGTATTGCCCGAGGTCGGCTCGATTATAACCGAGCCCTCTTTAAGCTTTCCGCTCTTTTCGGCGTCGTCGATCATTGCCTTTGCGATACGGTCCTTAACAGACCCTGCAGGGTTAAAATATTCAAGCTTGGCTAAAATCTTAGCCTTAAGGCCGTATTTTTTTTCGATATGTGTTAGCTCTAAAAGCGGAGTTTTTCCGACAAGCTGATCTGCTGATGTATAGATATTTGACATTTTAAATTGCTCCTTTAAGATTTATTTTACAAGTGCAAAACCGTGTTCAAGGTCGGCTATTATATCGTCGATATGCTCCGTACCAACCGACAGACGGACGGTGTTCGGCTTAATACCCACGCTTAACAGCTCCTCCTCGCTTAACTGCGAATGGGTTGTAGAGGCGGGGTGAATCACAAGGGACTTGACGTCCGCTACATTTGCAAGCAATGAGAAAAGCTCCAACGATTCGGTGAATTTTCTCGCCTTTTCCGCTCCGCCCTTAATTTCAAAGGTGAAAATTGAGCCTGCTCCCTTTTTAAAGTAGCTGTCGTACAGCTCCTTTTGTCTGCCGGTCGAGAGCGAGGGATGGTTTACCCGCTCTACCTGCGGGTGGTTTTTAAGAAAATCAACAACCTTAAGGGCGTTTTCAACATGCCTTTCAACCCTCAGCGACAGGGTTTCAAGTCCCTGCAATAAAAGGAAGGAGTTAAAGGGCGAGATGGTCGCTCCCTGATCCCTCATCAGCGTTGTGCGAAGTTTTAATATGTAGGCGAGATTGCCGCAGGCCTCAGTAAAGACTACGCCGTGATAGGAGGGGTTGGGCGATGAAAGAGCGGGAAATTTATCGTTTGCCGCCCAGTCAAATTTACCCGAATCGACCACAACGCCGCCCATTACCGTGCCGTGACCGCCGATAAACTTTGTCGCGGAGTGTACCACAATGTCCGCACCGTGCTCGATAGGTCTTAAAAGGTAGGGTGTTGCAAAGGTGTTGTCGACAATAAGCGGTATGCCGTGGCGGTGTGCAATTTCCGACAGTCCCTCAATATCCGCAATGTCGGAATTGGGATTGCCGAGGGTCTCGGCGTAGATAAGCTTTGTGTTTGGCTTTATCGCGGCTTCAATCGCCTCAAAATCGCTCGGCGCGGCAAAGCTTGTTTCAACCCCCTGCTCTTTGAGTGTGTTTGCAAAAAGGTTGTATGTACCGCCGTAAAGGTTAGAGGACGAAACGATATGATCCCCCGCGCGGGCTATATTCTGCACCGCGTAGGTTATCGCCGCCGAGCCCGACGCGGTAGCCAGCGCCGCCGCACCGCCCTCCAGCGCGGCAATGCGCTTTTCAAAAACGTCCGAGGTCGGATTCATAAGCCTTGTGTAAATATTTCCGCCCTCAGAGAGTCCGAAGCGGCCCGCCGCCTGTGCGGAATCCTTAAAAACATAGGAGGTTGTCGCGTAAATCGGCACGGCACGCGCGTCCGTAGCGGGGTCGGGGCTTTCCTGACCGACGTGCAGCTGTAAGGTTTCAAACTTGTAATTGCTCATTTTTATATTTCCTTTCGCTATTGAATATTATATTAAATTCAACATCGGCACATTCGCCCGAAACGGAAATTAGCTCTTACAAGAGCCTCGAAAATGTCTGTTTTTAAACTCATATCTTTTACCTACCAATCCGATATGTTGGTAGAATTATACCACCTTTTTCCTA
>CABVAD010000068.1 GCA_902496265.1 uncultured Oscillospiraceae bacterium | reverse complement strand
ACAGGGAGCTTGTCTATGACGTAAGCGTTCCTTATATTCCGAAATATTATAAAAACACACTTGTGTGCTATTCATACAGTAAGTCACTGTCTTTGCCCGGCGAGAGAATAGGTTATATATTTGTTTCGCCAAATGTTAATAACAGCGGCGAAGCATACGCGGCGGTCTGCGGCGCGGGTCGGTCTCTCGGCTTTGTATGCGCGCCGAGCCTTTTGCAGTACACGGTAGGCGAGTGTGTGAATATACTGCCCGACCTTACGGTTTACCGCAAAAACCGCGATTTGCTTTTACATTCCCTTACAGAATACGGCTACACTGCAGTACCGCCCGACGGTGCGTTTTACCTATTTGTAAAGTCGCCCGAGGAGGACGCGAACGCCTTTTGCGAAAGGGCGAAAAAATATGAGCTTTTATTAGTTCCCAGCGACGATTTCGGCTGTAAAGGGTATGTGAGAATTTGCTACTGCGTGGAAACAGAACAGATTGAACGCGCTTTACCGAAATTCAAGGCGCTTATAGAAGAATACAAATAACGGAGACGGTTATGACAGATTTAGAAAAGGCAAGACAGCAAATAAACGAGATAGACAGGGAAATGGCACAGCTTTTTAAAAAGCGTATGGCGGCGGTTAAATCGGTCGCCGAGTACAAAAAGGCGAACGGCGTCAGGGTCACCGATTCCGCCCGCGAGGCGGAGGTTATAAAACGCAATTCCGAGCTTATTGATAACGAAACCCTGAAGCCCTATTTTGTAAGCTTTTTGCAGAGCAATATGGACATTTCAAAAGCCTATCAGCACAGACTGCTTGAGGGTATGCGCGTCGCCTACAGCGGGGTGGAGGGGGCGTTTGCGAATATTGCCGCAAAGCGTATTTTCCCCGATGCTAAGGCGGTTCCGTATGCCGATTTCAAGGCGGCTTACGATTCGGTTGTAAACGGCGAGTGCGATTGCGCGGTACTGCCTATTGAAAACAGCCACAACGGCGACGTCGTACAGGTTATGGACCTGACCTTTTTCGGCACGCTTTATATTAACGGAATTTATGATATTGAGGTTGTGCAAAATCTGCTTGCCGTTAAGGGAACGACAATGGACGAGGTAAAAAAAGTTATAAGCCACCCGCAGGCGCTGGGTCAATGCGCTAAGTACATAAGAGAACACGGCTTTGAGCCTGTCGAGGCGGTAAACACCGCGGTCGCGGCAAAGCAGGTCGCCGAAGCGGGCAGGCACGACACCGCGGCGATAGGCAGTAGCGAGGCGGCAAAGATTTTCGGGCTAAAAAAGTTAGAGGCGCATATTAATGAGAGCGGCAGTAACACCACCCGCTTTGCGGTATTCTCAAAAACGCCGAAAACCCCCACTAATGCTGATAATCAGTTTATAATGCTCTTTACGGTATCCAACGAGGCGGGGGCATTGGGTGAAGCGATAAATACCGTAGGAAAATACGGCTTTAACCTGCGCGCCTTAAAATCCCGCCCCACAAAGGAGCTTATCTGGAGCTATTATTTCTACGCCGAGGGCGAGGGAAATATTAACAGCGAAAAGGGCAGAAAAATGCTTAAGGAGCTTAATGAAAAGTGCAGTACCGTAAGGGTTGCGGGAAGCTTTGAAAGAGAAGTAATTTTAAAGGGTGAGGACGAATGATAATTCCTGTTAAAACTTCAACAGGTCAGTATAACATCTATCTTGAGCGCGGCGCGCTTAAAAGGGCAGGGGAATACCTTAATTTAAACCGCCGAGTCTTCATTGTGACCGACAGCGGAGTTCCCTCAGAATATGCAAAGACGGTGTCCGGACAATCAAAGACCCCCGTTATAGTAACGGTAAAAGAGGGCGAGCCGTCAAAATGCTTTGATACATATAAATATCTGCTTTCGCAAATGGTAGAGAACGGCTTTACAAGGAGCGACTGCGTAGTAGCGGTCGGCGGCGGGGTGGTCGGCGATATGGCGGGCTTTGCCGCGGCAAGCTATATGCGCGGTATTGATTTTTACAATATCCCCACCACCGTTTTGTCACAGGTAGATTCCTCTGTCGGCGGCAAGGTTGCGATTGATTTTTCGGGGTATAAAAACCTTGTGGGCGCGTTTTATCCGCCGAAAGCGGTTATTATCGATTCCGATACCCTTAAAACCCTGCCCGACAGGCAGATTTCAAACGGACTTGCCGAATCGGTCAAAATGTCCCTTACCTCTGATAAGGAGCTGTTCCGAATTTTTGAAGAAGAGAACATACCAGAAAATATCGACCTTATAATCGAGCGCTCACTTAAAATAAAGAGAGACGTTGTCGAGCAGGACGAAAAAGAGGGCGGGCTTCGCAAAATTCTTAATTTCGGTCACACCTTAGCCCACGCTATTGAGAGCGAAAACGGTATGGAAAACCTCTATCACGGCGAATGTGTGGCGCTTGGTATGATTCCTATGTGTTCGGAAAGCGTAAGAGAGCGGCTCATCCCGGTGCTTAAAAAGCTTGATCTGCCCACAAGCACCGACTTTGAGACCGAAAAAATAATATCGGCTATGCGGCACGATAAAAAGCTTATGGGCGACCTGATAACCGTGATTTTCGTACCCGAGATAGGAAAGTTTGAAATGCGTGAAATGCCCTTTGATGATTTTGCAAAGGAAATTAAGGAGAACTTCAAATGAAAAACACCATAGGAACCTCTGTAGCGCTGACCGTCTTCGGCGAAAGCCACGGAGCGGCTGTCGGCGCGGTGCTGGACGGCTTAGCGCCCGGGATTACGGTTGACGAGGAATTTATCCGCTCACAGTTAACGCTTCGCCGACCCTTCGGGGATATTTCGACTCCGAGAGTCGAACCCGATAATTTTGTTATAGAAAGCGGAGTTTTTGAGGGTAAAACCACAGGAACGCCTATCTGCATTGTAATACCCAATGTCAACACAAAGTCAAAGGATTACAGCGAAATAAGGAGCAAGGCGCGCCCTGGTCACGCGGATTATACGGCTTACGAGAAATACCACGGCTTTGAGGATTACCGCGGCGGCGGTCATTTCAGCGGAAGAATTACCGCGGGAATAGTAGCGGCGGGGGCAATTGCGATTTCTGCCCTTAAGGCTAAAGGAATATATGTAGGCACGCATATTTCCCGCCTTGCGGGGGTAAAAGACCGCGGATTTGTAAATTTCAAAGAGGATATTGAGTCGGTAAATAACAAGATTTTCGCGGTGCTGGAGCGTAATGCCGAAACAGGTATGACCGCGGCGGTAAATGCCGCCAGAACCGACGGCGACAGCGTAGGCGGCGTGCTTGAAACGGCAGTAATCGGTCTGTCCGCGGGGGTAGGCGAGCCGTGGTTTGACAGTATTGAAAGCAAGCTTTCCCGCGCGCTGTTCGGTATTCCCGCCATTAAAGGGGTTGAGTTCGGCGGCGGCTTTGCACTTTCTGATATGCGGGGGAGCGAAGCAAACGACCCGATAAGAATTAAGAACGGGGAAATTAAGACTCTTTCAAACAATAACGGCGGCATAAACGGCGGTATCACAAACGGTATGCCCGTTATTTTCCGCTGTGCGGTAAAGCCGACCTCTACAATCCATAAGGAACAGCAGACGGTAGATTTTATAAAGGGCGAAAATGTGAATTTTTTGGCAGGGGGCAGGCACGACCCCTGTATTGTGCATAGGGCGAGAGTGGTTATTGACAGCATAACCGCCGTGGTTTTATGCGACATATTAAGCGAACGCTTCGGAACGGACTGGTTAGCAAAATAATGGAATACGGTTGCATAGGCGAAAGGCTGACCCACAGCTTTTCAAAAATAATTCATTCTAAAATTGCCGATTATAGCTATGAGCTGAAGGAAATCGAAGCTAGGGACCTTGATTCCTTTATGAAAGCCGCTGATTTTAAGGCGATAAATGTCACGATTCCCTATAAGCAGGCGGTGATTCCCTACCTTTATGAAATAAGCGATACAGCAAAGAAAATCGGCGCGGTAAACACTATTGTAAATAAGGGCGGCAGGCTTTACGGCTACAACACAGATTACGAGGGTATGCGGGCGCTGATAAAAAGACAGGGCGCGGATTTAAAAAACAAAAAGGTTTTGGTATTAGGCAGCGGCGGCACATCTAAAACCGCGGCGGCGGTAGCTGAAAGCCTTGGGGCAAGTGAAGTATTGAGGGTATCCCGAAACGGTAATGACGGCGCGGTTACATACGGTTATGCGCTTGCACACCACACCGACGCGGGTGCGATTATCAACACCACGCCCTGCGGAATGTACCCGAATATCGGTCAGATCGCGATTGATTTATCCCTTTTTCCGAATCTCTATTCTGTGACCGACGCGGTTTACAATCCTCTTTCTTCAGCCCTTGTAACAAAGGCGCGCGAAATGGGAATAAACGCGGCAGGCGGGCTTTATATGCTGGTAGCCCAAGCGGTTTACGCCTCGGAAAAATTTACGGGAAATTCTATATCTCAAAGCCTTACGGACAGCGTTTATAAATCGATACTTCTCGATAAAAGAAATATCGTTTTAATCGGTATGCCCGGGTGCGGCAAGACAACGATAGGAAAAGCGGTCGCAATGGAAACCAAAAAGAAATTTATCGACACCGACGACGAAATTGTAAGGAAAACCGGAATGTTAATCCCCGAAATATTTAAAAAATTCGGCGAGGAAAAATTCCGCGAAATCGAATCGGCGGTTATAAAAGAGGTTGCGGCTTTGCAGTCGGCGGTAATAGCCACGGGCGGCGGCGCGGTCTTAAACCGTGACAATGTTGCCCTTTTAAAGGAAAACGGAATTACAGTATTTATCGATCGCCCGATAGACGATTTAGTGACAACTGACGACCGCCCGCTTTCCTCTAACAGAGAGCTTCTCATAAAGCGTTATAAGGAAAGATACGGTATTTACAAATCCTCCGCACAGGCGGAAATTAAGGCGGTAAAGAATTTAAGCGAAAATATTAACGCGGTGAAAGAGGTTTTCTTAAATGAAAATTTTGGTGATTAACGGACCTAATATTAATATGTTAGGTATAAGAGAGCCCGGGATTTACGGCAAGGATAATTTTAATACCCTTTGTGAAACCGTAAAAAGCTTTGCTAAGGAAAACGGTATTGAGGTAAAGCTATTTCAGTCCAATCACGAGGGGGCGCTGGTTGACGAAATTCAGGCGGCGTACGGCGTTTTTGACGGTATTGTTATTAATCCGGGAGCGTACACCCATACGAGTATCGCCCTGCTTGACGCTGTAAAGGCGGTCTCGATACCGACGGTCGAGGTGCATATCTCGGACGTTGCGAGCCGCGAGGACTTCAGGCAGGTAAGCTACATTCGTGCCGCTTGCGTCAAAACAATCTGCGGTCACGGAATAAAGGGCTATACCGAAGCGATGGAATTTTTAAAGGAGAATTACGGGGAAAATTTAAATGGTAGTAACTATTAATAAAAGCAAGGCTTTCGGCAGGGTGCAAGCGCCGCCGTCAAAAAGTATGGCGCACAGGTATTTAATCTGTGCGGCGCTGTCGCCCGAAAGCGAGATAAAGGGAGTCGGATTTTCTGAGGATATTAAGGCAACCCTTTCCTGCCTTGCATCTCTTGGCGCTAATGCTGAAATAATCGGAAATACCGCACGAATCGGCGGAATTAATATAGCAAAAGGGATAAAAAACGGTAAGCTTTTCTGCAACGAATCGGGCAGTACTCTAAGGTTTTTAATTCCGCTTTGTCTGCTTTTTGACCGGGAAATCACCCTTACGGGAACAAAACGGCTTATGGAGCGTTCCCTTTCGGTATACGCCGACATTTGTAATGCGGCGGGAATGTATTTTAATCAGAGCGCGGAGTCGGTAACCGTAAAGGGCAGGTTAATTGCGGGAAAATATTCCGTCAGAGGGGACGTTTCAAGCCAGTTTATAAGCGGACTTATGTTCGCTCTGCCGCTCTTACCTAATGACAGCGTTATCGATATTACGGGTGCGCTTGAAAGCGGGTCTTACCTTGGAATGACGGTAAAGGCGCTCGCCGATTTCGGTATAAGAATCAGCCGTACCGACGAGCATACGATTTATATTAAGGGGAATCAGACCTATAAGCCGAGAGTGCTTACGGTCGAGGGCGATTATTCAAACGCCGCGTTTTTTGACGCGTTAAACGCGTTAGGCGGCAATGTGGCGGTATCGGGACTTAAAAAGGATGCCTGTCAGGGAGACGCGGTTTACAAAAAGCTGTTCGGCGAAATCGTGCGCGGCTGCCCCGAAATTGATATTTCCGACTGCCCCGATTTAGGGCCTGTGCTTATGGCGGCGGCGGCGGCGAACAACGGCGCGCATTTTACGGGGACACACCGCCTTAAAATTAAGGAGAGCGACAGAGGAGCGGCTATGGCGGAGGAGCTTTTAAAATTCGGCTGTCATACAGAAATAGGCGATAACGATATAACCGTTCACGGCTGTAATCTTAAAACGCCCGAATTGCCGCTTAACGGGCACAATGACCACAGAATCGTTATGTCACTTGCGGTTTTATGTACCTTGACGGGCGGTAAAATATACGGTGCTCAGGCGGTTTCTAAAAGCTTTCCGGATTTTTTTGA
>CABVAD010000067.1 GCA_902496265.1 uncultured Oscillospiraceae bacterium | reverse complement strand
TTGTAAACGGAGGATATTATGCCTTTTTTACCTATAACCGTAAAAGAAATGCGGGAGTACGGCTGGGAACAGCCCGATTTTGTAATAGTCACGGGGGACGCATATGTTGACCACCCGAGCTTCGGCACGGCGATAATCTCGCGGGTGTTAGAGCACGCGGGGTATAAGGTCTGCATTGTTCCTCAGCCGCAGAAGGACGGCGATTATAAACGCTTCGGAAGACCGCGGCTTGCCTTTTTGGTAAACAGCGGCAATATAGATTCAATGGTCGCCCATTACACCGCCGCAAAAAAGCGGAGAAGCGACGACGCATATACCGCGGGCGGGAAATCGGGCGCAAGACCCGACAGGGCGGTTACGGTCTACACAAAAAAGCTTAAAAGCCTTTACCCCGATACGCCCGTCCTAATAGGAGGGCTTGAGGCTTCGCTCAGGCGTTTTGCCCATTACGACTACTGGGACGACAGGGTGCGACCCTCGGTGCTTATCGAGTCGGGAGCGGATCTGCTGATGTACGGTATGGGCGAAAAGCACATTGCAGAGATTGCCCACAGGCTGGCGGCGGGGGAGGATATTTCCTCGCTTACCGATATTTTAGGCACCTGTTACGCGGTAAAAGCCGCCGACTATTCACCTGTTTCGGGGGTGCAGGAGTGCGCCGCCTATGAGCTTGTAAGCGTACCCGACGAAAAGGGCAAAAGGCTCTACGCAAGGGCGTGTAAAATTCAGCAGGCCGAGCACGACGCTCTGCGCGGCAGAACGGTAATTCAGCGGCACGGCGAAAAACTGGTGGTGCAAAATCCCCCTATGCCGCCCCTTACAACTAAGGAGATGGACGAGGTTTATTCTCTGCCCTTTATGCGGGACTACCACCCGAGCTATGAGCCGCTTGGCGGCGTCCCCGGTATAAAAGAGGTTAAGTTTTCCCTTATTCACAACCGCGGGTGCTTCGGCGCGTGTAACTTTTGCTCTATCGCCTTTCATCAGGGCAGGCAGGTTTCGGTGCGCAGTCACGACTCGGTTATAAAAGAGGCGAAATTATTAACCGAAATGCCCGATTTTAAGGGCTATATTCACGATGTCGGCGGACCTACCGCCAATTTCCGCCGCCCCTCCTGCGACGGTCAGCTTAAAAAGGGTCTCTGCCCCGACAAAAGGTGCTTAGCCCCCGAAATTTGTCCCGCGGTAAAGGTCACCCACGAGGATTATTTAAAGCTTTTGCGGGAGCTCCGCTCTTTGCCTAAGGTAAAAAAAGTATTTATCCGTTCGGGGATTCGTTTTGATTACCTTATTGCCGACCAAAACGAGGAATTTTTCAAGGAGCTTGTGAATCACCACATAAGCGGTCAGCTGAAGGTCGCGCCCGAGCATTGCTCAAACCGCGTGCTTAAAAAGATGGGTAAGCCGCCCATTGAGGTCTACAACAAATTTGAAAAACGGTTTTACGAGCTTACCGAAAGCGCGGGCAAAAAGCAGTATTTAGTGCCGTATCTTATGTCCTCCCACCCCGGGAGCACCAAAAAGGACGCTATTGAGCTTGCGGTATTCCTTAAAAGGCACGGGCTTCACCCCGAGCAGGTGCAGGATTTTTACCCCACGCCGGGGACGGTCTCGACCTGTATGTTTTACACGGGGCTTGACCCGGACACCTTAGAGCCTGTCTATGTTCCGCGCACCGCGCGGGAAAAGGCGGAGCAGAGGGCGCTTTTGCAGTACTTTAAGCCCGAAAACCGCGCGTTGGTGCTTTCCGTCCTTAAAAAGGAGGGCAGGCTTGACCTTATAGGGACAGGGCCCAACTGCCTTGTCGCGCCCGATAAGGGGGAGCGATACCCAGCAACCAAAAAACCCAAGAAAACCATAAGAAATATCCACAAACCAAAAAAGAAATAATCTAACGTCTAATATCTAATATCTAACATCTAACTTGCGAGGTCACTATGAACGAAAAGGAATTTGAAAGACTGCTTTTATCGGTGCAGAAGCCCGGGCGGTACTCGGGCGGCGAGATAAACAGCGTTATTAAGGATAAGGAAAAGGTGGACGTGCGGTTTGCCTTCTGCTTTCCCGATACATATGAGATTGGTATGTCCCACCTTGGAATGAAGATACTCTATTCTCAGTTTAACAGCCGCGAGGACATCTGGTGCGAGCGGGTTTTTGCGCCGTGGGCGGACTTTGAGGAAAAAATGCGGGAAAACAATATCCCGCTTTTCGCGCTTGAGAGCCGCGACAGCATAAAGGATTTTGACTTTATAGGCTTTACCCTGCAGTACGAAATGTGCTACACCAATGTGCTTAATATGCTCGACCTTGCGGGACTGCCGCTCAGAAGCGGGGACAGACACGGTTTATCTCCCCTTGTTGTGGCGGGCGGCCCCTGTTGCTGCAATGCAGAACCGCTTGCCGACTTTGTAGACCTCTTTTTCTTAGGCGAGGGCGAGGAGGTCGATTTGGAGGTTATCGACCTTTACAAGGAATTTAAAGCAATGGGCGGCAGTAAGGAGGAGTTTCTCCGCGCCGCCGCGCAAATAGAGGGGGTTTATGTTCCCTCGCTTTATGATGTAAGCTATAATTCGGACGGAACGGTAAATGCGGTAACGCCGAAGGACGGCGCGCCGAAGACCGTCAAAAAGCGGATTATAAAGGATATGGATAAGGTGTTTTATCCCGATAAGTTTGTAGTCCCCTTTATAGAGATAGTCCACGACCGCGCTGTGCAGGAGATTTTCCGCGGCTGTATACGCGGCTGTCGGTTCTGTCAGGCGGGCTTTATCTACCGTCCCGTAAGGGAGAAAAGCGCCGACACGGTAAACCGTCAGGCAAAGGCGCTGTGCGAAAGCACGGGGTATGACGAAATTTCCCTGTCTTCCTTAAGCACCAGCGACTACACCGAGTTAGAGCCGCTGCTTAATAAAATGCTCTGCTGGACAGAGCCTGATGAAATCAGCCTTGCCCTGCCGTCGTTACGTGTAGATAATTTTTCAAAGGAACTGCTCGACAAGATTAATCACGTCAGAAAAAGCGGGCTTACCTTTGCGCCCGAGGCGGGCACTCAGAGACTCCGCGACGTTATTAACAAGAACGTAACCGAGGAGGAAATATTCCGCACCTGCAAAACCGCCTTTATGGGCGGCTACACCGCGGTAAAGCTTTATTTTATGTTGGGTCTGCCGACCGAGTCCGACGAGGATTTAAAAGGTATTGCCGATTTAGGACAAAGGATAATCGACCTTTTCTACAGTCTGCCCGAAAGACCGAAAGGCAAGTCCCCCTCGGTTTCGATAAGCGTTTCGACCTTTGTGCCCAAGCCCTTTACTCCCTTTGAATTTGAGCCGCAGATAGGAAAGGACGAGATTGAGCGCAGGCAGACGGTGCTCAAATACTCAAACAAAAACCGCCGTGTTAATATAAGCTGGCACGATTCCTCAACCAGTCTTTTAGAGGGGGCGTTTGCCCGCGGCGACCGACGTTTGGGTAGTGTTATAGAGTCCGCGTTTAAAAAAGGCTGTAAATTCGACAGCTGGAACGAGTGCTTTAAGCCCGAGCTTTGGGAGGAGGCGTTCGCTGAAAACGGTTTGTCCCCCGAATTTTACTCGGAAAGAAAACGCGAATACACCGAAATCAACCCTTGGGATCATCTTGATTACGGCGTGACCAAGAAATTCCTGATTTTAGAAAACGAGCGCGCGCACAGGGCGCAAACCACGCCCAACTGCCGCGAAAAATGCGCGGGCTGCGGAGCTAATTGCTACGGGGAGGGAGTCTGCTTTGAAAAGCGTTAGAATTTTTTACACCAAAACGGGCAGAATGAAGTTCGTATCCCACCTTGATATGAACCGCCTTATGACCCGTGTTATAAGAAAATCGGGAATCCCCGTTTGGTACACCGAGGGCTTTAACCGCCATATCTACATAAACTACGCCGTGCCTCTCTCCTTGGGGTTTGAGGGCGTTTACGAGATTATGGATATTCGGCTTACCGACGATACTTTTTCCCTTGAAGAAACGCTTGACAGGCTTAACGCCGCCGCGCCCGAGGGGATTGAATTTCTGCGGGCAAACAATCCCATTTTGCCGACGGCGGATATAGCCTTTGCCGAATATGAGCTTGCTTTCGACCCCGAAAACGCTTTTGCTTATGAAAAATTAAAGGAATTTTTGTCGAAAGAGTCGGTAATCTGTCAGAAAAAGGATAAAAAGGGCAGAATAAAAGAGTTTGACATTATTCCTAAAATTAAAAGCGCCGAGTTTAAGGGGGATAAGGCTCTGCTTGTCCTTACCGCGGGCAACGAGGGAAATTTAAACCCCTCGCTTGTGCTTTCCGCCTTTTTTGAACAAACCGGCACCGCCCCCGTTTTCTGTAAAGTCAAGCGCCTTATGCTTTTTGATAAAGATATAAAACCGTTCATTTAAAAAGCTCAATTTCAAAATCGAGTATTCTTAAACCCTTGCCGTCTAATTGGACGGCTTTTTTGTATTCGCCGAAGCCTACAAGCCGCATATTTTCATATGCCTTCGCCGTTCCGTAAATACCTATAAAAAGGCAGAGGGCAATAACGGCGGAAATATAAAAAGATTTAAAAAAGGCTTTCATTTTTTTCATTCCCTTAATTTTTATGTAAGCTCCCCTAACAGCTCCGCTATCGCTTCTCCTACAAGCTCGGCTGAATAGTGCGCCTCGGCAAGGGTGTTCGCGTCGGTACCGAACTCTATTAAAAGCGAGCCTGTCGTAAGGCTTTCATTATAATTTTTCGGCATCAGGCTTAAGGGGCGGGCGAGGGTCGGATATTTTTGCTCGATTTTCTGCTGTAATCTTACCGCCAGCTTTAAATTTTCCTTCCATTTAGGAAAATTGGTAACGCTGCCGCTCTGCGACCCCATAACCAGCATCACCTGAGCCGCCTTTTTGCCGTTTATTTCGGTTACTAACTTTACCTTATCGCTATTTCCCGAGCTTACGGCGTCTCGGTGGAGGTCGAGCACTATTTTTATTGTGGGATATTTTTTTAAATAGCTGTTTATCGTCTTTGCCGCGCGGGAATAACTGCCTGTATAATTGGGGTAATCGTGCTCTGTTGCGTCGTGCAGGGTCTTTATTCCCGCGTTATTAAGCTTATCCGCGACAATATTGCCCACGCTTACCATATTTTTCTGAGCGTCCCGCGTGCGGGAAGAAAACGCGGAGGTGTAGTAATCCGCCTCCTCGGTCATATATGTCTCTGTTGTGTGGGTGTGGACGATAAGCACCTGCGGACTGTTGTTTTTTGCGATTTTAAAGCCTATGGATGAGCTTAACAGCTCCTTGATATTTATTTCAAGATCGGTGCTGTTTTTCATATAGACCCCGTTATAGGAAAGCCCCGCGTTATAGGGGGAAATATATCTGCTTATAACCTTTCCTTTAACGCTTCCGTCGGTGCTTGCAGGCGCGCTCTCGGTACTTTCTTCCGCCGAAGAGGTCTCCCCGCTTTCGGTTTTTGCCTCGGGCGTTTCTTCCGTTAAAGCCGTTTCCTCATTAACCGAAGCCTGTGTAAAGACGTTTTTTGCGGATCTGCCCTTGAAGCAGAAGCTGTAAGCGTTATAGCCGATAAGCGCGATACATATTGCAAAGACACAGACAAGCCGCGCTATTCCCGAGTTTTTCCGCATTTTCCCGCCTCCCACACAAATATTTTATGCTTTCGTCGGCGGGGTTATACCAATTGAGATATTATATCCTCTTCAATTTCAGGCTGTAAAAAGCGGTTAAGTGCTGAGGAGAGTATCTCGCTTATTCTGTCACAAAGAAGGTCAACCTCCTTCGGGGTCACAAACATATCACAGCTTTTTTCGGGTTCTTTTCCCGTAAGCTCATAGGCTAACGAATCCGCGTCGGTTACGGTCGGCACGCCGATCGCTATGACGGGTATACCAAGGGTTTTTCCGCTTATTTCCTGCCTTGCATTTTTTACGCCCGAGCCGGGCGAAATACCCGTGTCGCAAAGCTGTACGGTCTTAAAAAGTCTCTCGGCGCTCATAGCCGCAAGGGCGTCTATTACTATCACCGCGTCGGGTTTTACCGCGGCTATCGCGCATTTTATAAGCTCGGTTGTCTCTATCCCCGTTTGTCCTAAAACTCCGGGCGCTATAACCGAAACGCTTTTAAGCCCCTTAAGCCCTATGCTTTCGGCAAACTGCCCCGAAATATGTCTGGTAGCCAGAATATGCTTAACTGTAAGCGGTCCTACCGCGTCGGGGGTTATATCGGTATTTCCGAGCCCCGCAATCAACAGATTTTCCTTTTTTCCGGGCAAAAGGGCTTCAAGAGACTTTATAACCGCGTTTTTAAGGGTGCTGTAATCGCTGATTTTATAAATCGGAGGAAATTCGACCGTGATATACCGCCCGACAGGACGGTTAATCGCCCTTTCCCCCTCCTTTGAGGTAACCCTTACGGTTGAAATTTTAATATCTCCGTCCTCTTTAAATTCCTTTTCAATCCCGTTTATATTCCCGTTTTCCCCGCCGCCGAGTTCAATAGCCAGGTCGGTTCTTACCGCCGTTTTAACCGCTTCCCTTCTTTTTTTATAAGTTTTCCCGTTTTGTAAAAAATAATCCCCTTTTTTGAGTTAAAAAAGTTGAAAAAAATTTAGTTTTATGGT
>CABVAD010000066.1 GCA_902496265.1 uncultured Oscillospiraceae bacterium | reverse complement strand
CGCCTGTTGTCGAGGTGCTTGACGGAATACTGCACCACACAACAGGCGAGCAGGCGCATACCCTTGAGGGCAGAATAGTCCGTATGGCGGACAGGGTGGCGTATATCAACCACGATATTGACGACGCGGTACGAGCGGGGGTTATATCCGAAAACGATATACCAAAGGAAATCAGGGACAGGCTCGGTCACACTAAGAGCGAGCGGATAAACACCCTTGTCACCGCTATTGTAAATAACAGCGGGGAGGACATTAAAATGGATAATGACACCGCCGTTTATTACGATATGCTTCATAATTTTCTTTACGACAGCGTTTATAAGAACCCTGTTGCAAAATCAGAGGAAACAAAGGTTTTGGGAATAGTTGAGGGGCTTTTTAAATATTATTTGAAACAGCCCGAGAAAATGCCCGAGGAGTATCTTAAAATCGCTCAAAAGGACGGCGAAATCCGAGCGGTTACCGATTATATCGCGGGAATGACCGACCATTACGCAATTACGGTTTTCTCGGATATTTATATTCCGAAGGCGTGGTCAATCTAAGCTTTTAAATTATTTTAAGGAGGCGGTTTTGTGATACCCGAGGATATTATAAGCGAAATTAAATACCGAAACGACATAGAAACCGCCGTCTCGTCATATGTTAATTTAAAGCGCAGGGGTAAAAATTTAGTGGGGCTTTGCCCCTTTCACAGCGAAAAAACACCCTCCTTTACGGTCTATCCCGAAAACGGCTCGTTTTACTGCTTCGGCTGTGGGGTCGGCGGCGACGTATTCACCTTTACGGGGCTTATTGAAAACCTCGATTATATCGAGGCGGTAAAGCTGTTGGCGGAGCGCTCGGGGGTTGCTCTCCCGCAGGACGGGTACGACGACTCTATGCAGAGGCTTAAAAATAAAATATACGATATTAACCGCGATACGGCACGTTTCTTTCACAGCTTCCTTATGTCGGAGGGCGGCAAATGGGCGCTTGATTATCTGACGGGCAGGGGGCTTACCCTAAAAACCATAAAGCACTTCGGCCTCGGTGCCGCGCCCGATTCGTGGGATATGCTAATTAAGCACCTAAAGGAAAAGGGCTACAGAGAAGAGGATATGCTGGCGGCGGGAGTTGTCGGCAAAAGCCAGCGCGGAACGCTTTATGACCGCTTCAGAAAGCGGGTAATGTTTCCGATAATCAATATAAGGGGCAATATAATTGCTTTCAGCGGGCGCGCAATGCCGGGCGAGGACAAGCAAGGCGGCAAATACGTAAACACCTCGGACACTCCCGTTTACAAAAAAAGCGCCAACCTTTTCGGAATGAATTTTGCCAAAAACGTCTGCTCGGAGCGGGTTATACTTGTAGAGGGCAATATGGACGTTATCACGCTCCATCAGGCGGGATTTACAAACGCAGTAGCGCCTCTCGGCACTGCTTTTACTACGGAGCAGGCAAATTTGCTCGCCCGCTACACTAAGGAAATCGTTTTGACCCTTGACGCCGACGCGGCGGGGCAAAAGGCGATAAAAAGGGCGTCGGAGCTCTTAGAAAGCACGGGGCTTAAAACGCGGGTGGTGGTAATACCCGACGGAAAGGACCCGGACGAATTTATAAAGAAAAACGGACCCGAACGCTTTAGCGCGCTTTTGGAGGGCGCGGTCAGCGATATGGAGTATAAGCTCCTTTGCGCCGCTAAGGACATAAACCTTGAAAGTGAGGACGGAAAGCTCCGCTATCTCTCCGCCGCCGCCGAAATTGTCGCGGGCGCGGACGACGTTATGACGAGGGATATTTATATAGGCAGGCTTTCCGAAAAATACGGCGTTTCAAGGACGGCGCTTACCGCAAGGGTGGACGAAATCAGAAAAAAGAACTTTAGGGTCAGGAAAAAGAAGGAAATTTCCGATATTATCCGACCGAAATTTACAAGAGATGACATCAATCCCGAACGGCGGCGGTCTCCGAAAGGCACAGCGGCAGAGGAAACCCTTATCGCGGTGCTGCTTAAAAATCCCGATTTTTATAAATATGCAAAGGAGCAGCTGCCGCCCGAAAAGCTTATAACCTCGCTTAACAGACGTATTTACGAGATAATTATTTCCACGCTTGACAGGGGCGGAACGCTTGACATTTCGATTTTTGCCGAAAAGCTGCTTCCGGCGGAAATCGGTTACCTTGTAACGCTTCAAAACAGCGAAAAAGCGGGCAAAAACCCCGAAATTGTATTAAAAGATTGCATAAGGGCAATATTAGAAGAGGATATGCTCTTATCGGCTCAAAGTCCTGAAAACACATCTGTTGAGGATTGGGCGGCGGCCTTGCAAAATATTATCGATAAAAAATCGAAAGGAAATAAATAATGGAAAAGAACAAAAAAGAGCAGGAAAAGAAAATCAAAAA
This sequence comes from uncultured Oscillospiraceae bacterium, assembly GCA_902496265.1. Classification (GTDB taxonomy): domain Bacteria; phylum Bacillota; class Clostridia; order Oscillospirales; family Acutalibacteraceae; genus UBA737. Next base: position 4,386 of record CABVAD010000066.1, on the reverse strand, counting down.
TACCGAAGTTCCGGCGGAAGACGGGTATGAGGCAGAGGAAAGGGATCTAACCATCGATGAGATTGAAAACGCTCCCGACGACCCTGAGGAGCTTTTCTCCGAACCGCCTACGCTTGATATCGACTTCGACGAGGAACCGACCGAGGACGAGCTGAAGCTTGAGGAGATGGACGTTGACGCCCTTAACGACGACTTAAGCTTCGACAATATGAATCTGGACGATCCCGTTAAAATCTATCTCCGCGAGATAGGAAGAGTTCCGCTTTTGTCCTCAGAGGAGGAAATTGAGCTTGCGGTAAAGATTTCGGACGGCGACCAGCAGGCAAAGCAGCGCCTTACCGAGGCAAACCTGCGCCTTGTGGTCAGCATTGCCAAAAAGTATGTCGGCAGAGGTATGTATTTCCTTGACCTTATCCAAGAGGGAAATGTCGGTCTTATTAAAGCGGTCGATAAGTTCGATTACAAAAAGGGCTTTAAATTCTCAACCTACGCCACCTGGTGGATAAGACAGGCGATAACAAGAGCAATAGCGGATCAGGCGCGTACCATACGCATACCCGTTCATATGGTGGAGACGATAAACAGGCTTAAAAAGGTGCAAAGCCAGCTGTTGCACGAAAACGGTTTTGAACCGAGCGAGGAGCTTATCGCCGAAAAAATGGAGCTTCCCGTTGAGCGCGTGCGCGAGATTATGCGCGTAGCGCAGGAGCCCGTTTCAATGGAAACCCCGATAGGACCTGAGGAGGATTCGCGCCTTATGGACTTTATAAGGGACGAGGACGCCTTAGCGCCCGACGAGGCGGCGCTTAAAACGATAACGAACGAGGATATTGACGGCGTACTCAAAACCCTGACACCCAGGGAGGAATCGGTAATCAGGCTCCGCTTCGGACTTAAGGACGGCAGATGCCACACGCTTGAGGAGGTCGGCACCGAGTTTAATGTTACAAGGGAGCGTATCCGCCAGATTGAGGCAAAGGCTTTGCGCAAGCTTCGCCACCCTGTCCGCAGTAATAAATTTAAGGACAGATAGTCCGATATAATGGTCGGACGGTCTGTCCGCAAATTGATTTTTACATAAAGGGGCATAAATTTAATGGAAATATCATATAAAACTAAGGGAGTATGCTCAAGGGGCATACTGGTTGACGTTGAGGACGGCATTGTTAAAAAGGTCAGATTTGACGGCGGCTGCAGCGGTAATACTCAGGGGGTTGCCGCGCTTGTCGAGGGAATGAAGGTGGACGATATTATCGGCAGGCTTTCGGGAATCAAGTGCGGTTTCAAGAACACCTCCTGTCCCGCACAGCTTGCGGAAGCGTTAAAGGAGTATAAAAAAGCGGAGGGCTCGTCACCCGCCGCACCAAAGGGTGAATAGCGTTGTATTCGGATAATGATATTAAAATAGCAGGCGACAAGCCCTCGGTGGATATAAAAAAGAACAGGGAAAGCGCGGCTGACGCTCCTAAAGAACCAAAGGCTCAGGATATTAAAAGCGCAAGAGAACTCGGAAAAATTATCGCGGAAAAATTTATTAAGGACGCGAAGGACGCCGAGCTTTCGGAGGATTCCGCCGAGCTTTCGGATTTTGAAATGGTAATCCAGCGCCGATTATTGCTTTCCTTTACCGCTACTGTAGGCTTTGAGGAATACTGCGCGGACGACGCGCTTGCGGGAATAGCGCAGAAAAGCTTTATTGACACGGTTAAAGCAACCGACGAGGGGCTTTATAAGTCCTCGAGCGATACGGGCGCGTTTTCCTTTTACTATGTCGCCTACCGCCGCGGCAGCGAGATAGAGCGCAGAATGGGGCAGACCTTTGCAATGCTCTGCGCCCACGACGGCGACCCTGTTTATCAGGAGCTTGGCGAGGCGCTTTACTGCTGGTTTATGTCGGCGGTAAAGAAAACGGCGGAGAAGCTCGGTTTAATATGACATATTTTCTCTTTCCTTTTCATATTTTGATGAGGGAGGAGAATTTTTATGCCTATAATTTATTTAAGTCCGTCGACTCAGGAGTTTAACCCTTATGTCGGCGGCGGCAACGAGGAATACTATATGAACCTTATCGCCGACGCAATGGAGCCGTATTTGGCGGCGAGCGGGATACAGTTTGTAAGAAACACGCCCGATATGACCGCGGCTTCTTCTATAGCCGCCTCAAATGCGGGAAATTACGATTTGCATTTGGCTTTGCATTCAAACGCGGTGGGCAGCGGGGCTTCAAATGTTCGCGGTACGGACGTTTACTATTATCCCACAAGCACCGAGGGCAAGCGGTTTGCTGAAATCGCGGCAAATAATTTACAGCTTATATACCCCTTGCCCGGCAAGGTGAAAACCGTTCCGACCACCACGCTCGGAGAAGTGGCAAAGGTGCGCGCTCCCGGCGTGCTTATCGAGCTTGCTTACCACGACAACCCCGAGGACGCGGACTGGATAAGGAATAATATAAACACAATAGCGCAAAATCTTGTCCTTTCGCTTACAGAGTTTTTCGGAATACCCTTTAATATGCCACAGCCTATTATGACGGGCTATGTATCCACTAAGGGCTCTAACCTTAACATACGCTCAAGACCCGATTTGTCCGCGCCGATAATCGGAAAAGCGCCGAACGGCTCGGAAATTCTTATATACAACCGCCTGCCCGATTGGGATCTGATAGGCTACGGCGGAATTGTCGGGTACGTGAGGAACAGCTTTGTGGCGGGAGTTGAATAGAGATTATTTAATTCGGAATTCGTAATGCGGAATTCGGAATTAAAGCGCGGGAACCTTTAACGGTTGGTTTCGGGCTTGTCGGTGCGTTCTAAGATATAGTCCACGCTAACTTTGTAAAAATCAGCCAAAGCGGACAAAACCTGCGGCGGAATCATGCGCTCGCCGCTTTCATAATAAGCGTATGTCCTTTGTGGTACATTTATCTTTTTTCCTATTTCGGACTGCGTAAAATCATTGTCTTCACGAAGCTCGCGTATTCTTTTGTATTTCAATGCTATCACCAAAAACAGTATACACAGAACAAATTGTTCTATTGACAATTTGAATATTTTGTTCTAAAATGTTGTCGGGAATATTAATACGAGGTGATAGGGTTTGATTATAGATGTAAGCGGTATAGAGTTGCTTCCGGGCAACAGAGGCTCTGATTGCCTTGGAAACGGTGAACATTTTGATGAATTTGGGAATAAAATCGAGTGTTGCTGTGATGAGTGTAATTATATGCTGTGCTGTTTTGGTAAGCAAAGCAAAAAAATGTGCGATAATTGCACCGATACCGAGTGTCCGCGCGCTAAAGGCACAAAACAGCAGGGCATATAGCTTAAATCGCCGTATCTTGATATGGAAATTTTTATGTTGTAAAAAGGGGAAGTTTATGATAAAATAATGTAAAAGAATTGTCGGGGGCTTTGGAAGTGGAAAAGTGGATTGTATGCAAAAGGTGCGGACATAATTACAGCAAAAAATTAGGCCGCTGTCCCGAGTGCGGGCATATGACCCCGTTAGGCCTTAAGCAAATACTTGCGCTCGCTCTTTCGCTTGCCGCGGTGACGGCGGCGGTCACGGGCTTTGCCTTGGGTCTTCGCGACCGCGGCAGTATTGATACCGCGTCGGATACGGTAAGCGCGTATTCTTCCGAGGGTGAGACAGTCTCTGATAATTCACGGGAAAGCCCGTCTGTACCCGAAAGCTCCGCCGCGCCGTCGGTACAAAGCACCGTTACGCCGTCAAGCAGTAAAAATTCTGTTTCGAGCGAGGAGAAAAATTCCTCCGCAAGCAGTATTGCGGTTTCTTCTGTCAAGGAAGAGATAGAGAATACCGTCAAGGTCGACTCTCCAATTAAGAACGCCTCAGCGCAGACTGAGGTAAAAGAGGATTCGGTTAAGGTTACGCTGTCGGCAGAGCTTGTAAGCCTTATAAACGAAGTTGACGGAGAAAGCTCCCTTACAGAAATAACCGAGGAGGATCGCGAATACGGCATAACCGAGGTAACCGAAAATCCCGACGGCTCGGTTACGGCGGTTTTCACGCAGAACGGATATAAAAGATACAAAGCAGATTTATACAGACAGACCGTGATTGCATTAAAAGGATATGAAAACAAACCCGATAAGCCGTTTATTAAGACAATACGCTATAACCGTGAGAACTTGAGCAATATATTAATTGAAACCGACACGCAGTTTCTTAATTCCGAGACCGATTCCGAAGACTTGGGAACGGCTGTTGGGGAAATATGCTTATTGGCATATGTTTATCGGGCTTTTATAGGCGACAGCAATCCATCGGTTAAGGCTGAAATCATTTTGGACACCTCAACCGTTTCGATTACCTTCCCCGAATAAACGGGATTTATTTACAAATGAAGCCCCATACGGCAGT
>CABVAD010000065.1 GCA_902496265.1 uncultured Oscillospiraceae bacterium | reverse complement strand
TTTTTATAATTATTATAGGTATCAAGACCAAAACGCCTAAATATAATATGATTACAAAAATAATTTCCCGAGCCTTTACGGGAACCTTTGCGGCGGTGCTTCTGATACTCTTTTATTTCACAAGCGTTTTCGCCGATATGGGTGTAAAGCCCGACTTCTGGAATCAAACGAGGGGCTACCATAACTATGGCTTCGCCTTTAACTTTTTCTGCAACACCAAATATATGTATATGTCCGAGCCTAACAACTACAATCCGAACGAAATTAAGGACTATGTAAACAGCGTGGTGGACACCTCCTCGGACGATAATAATAATACCGAGGACGATTACGACAAGCCGAACATTATCTGCATAATGAACGAGTCGCTTGCCGACCTTCGCGTGCTTGGAAACCTTACCACAAACGAGGACTGTATGCCCTTTATAAGGAGTCTTACCGAAAATACCGTAAAGGGCAACCTTTACGTTCCCGTAATCGGCGCGGGCACCTCCAACACCGAGTTTGAGTTTTTGACGGGACATACCACCGCCTTTTTGCCCTCGGGCAGTAACGCCTATATGCTGTATATCAAAAACCCGATTGCCTCGCTTGTTTCGACCCTTGAAGCGCAGAAATATTCCTCCTACGCCCTGCACCCCTATTACGCGGCGGGCTGGAACCGCACCGATGTTTATAAATATTTAGGCTTTAACAAGTTTACAAGCCTTGAGGATATTATGGATATTTCTCTTATGAGGGAGTACCAGAACAACGGCAGCGACCCGAATTATCTGCAAGGCTTGGTCGAGCAGTACTATCCCGGTCAGAATATGCTTTTGCGCCAGTATATAAGCGATTCCTATGATTATAAGCTGCTTATCGAGGATTACGAGAACCGCGATAAATCCGCGCCGTATTTCGCCTTTAACGTCACAATGCAGAATCACGGCGGCTATACTACGAGCTGTATGAATTTCGACGAGTCGATTTATGCCACCTCGGTTTCAAAAAGCTATACAAAGGCTGACAAGTACCTTTCGCTTGTAAAGGCGAGCGACAACGCCTTTAAGGAGCTTGTTGAGTACTTTAAAAATGTTGACGAGCCTACCGTTATATGTATGTTCGGCGACCATCAGCCCTCGGTTGAGACCGACTTTATCGCCGAGGTTATGGGGGTTGACAGCCTTTCGGGGCTTACCCCTGAGCAGGAGCAGTCGCGCCACATTACCCCCTTTATTATCTGGGCAAACTACGATATCGAGGAGCGTCAGATTGACAAGCTAAGCTCTAATTATCTCTCTTCCCTTGTTTTAGAGGTGGCGGGCGTTAGATTGACCGAGTATAATAAGTACCTCTTAAAGCTTGCGGAGACCCTGCCCGTAATCGACACGGTGGGCTATATCGACAGTGAGGACAACTACTATAAATGGAGCGACGTTTCGCCCTACAGCGCACTGCTTGACGAGTACGAGAAAATCCAGTACAATAATATTTTCGACCGAAAGAATATCGATTCGGATATATTCTATATTAACGGATACGTTCCCGAGGAGATTTCCTTAGAGGACAGCTCCGCTACAGAAGAGGGCGCCTGATGATAAACACCACGCTTTGCCACATTGAAAGGGACGGAAAATACCTGATGCTCCACCGCGTGAAAAAGGAAAACGACCTTAATCGCGATAAATGGGTTGGAATAGGCGGAAAATTTAAGGACAGGGAAAGCCCCGAGGACTGCAATCTCCGCGAGGTTAAGGAGGAAACGGGACTAACCCTTAATTCCTGCAGATATTGCGGTATTGTCACCTTTATTTCTGACAAATGGGAAACCGAATATATGCACATTTTTCATTCGGACGATTTTTCGGGTACTGTTACCGACTGTGACGAGGGAGTACTCGAATGGGTCGATAAGGGGCGGCTTTATACCCTCCCGATATGGGAGGGGGACAAGATCTTTCTTCGCCTGATAGAAGAAAAAGCGCCTTTTTTCTCGCTTAAGCTCGAATATGTGGGCGACACCCTTGTGAAGGCTGTCCTGAACGGTAAAAGGCTATGAGAATATTGGTAAGCGCCTGCCTTTTAGGGGTGGGCTGTCGGTACGACGGAAAATCAAAGCCCGCGGACGGGGTTATCGCACTCAGTGAAAAATACGACCTTATTCCCGTCTGCCCCGAGGTTTTAGGCGGACTGCCGACCCCGCGGATACCCTGCGAAATAAGGGACGGCAGGGTAATAAACCGCGAGGGGGAGGATAAAACCGCGGAATACACCAGAGGAGCCAAAGAAGTATTGCGGATTGCACGGCTTTTAAACTGTAATGCGGCGGTTTTAAAGAAAAAAAGTCCCTCCTGCGGAAACGGAGAGATTTATGACGAAAGCTTTTCGGGCAAAACCACCCAAGGGGATGGCATTTGTGCCGCACTTCTTAAGAAAAACGGAATAAGGATTTTAAACGAAACGGAAATAAATAAATTACAGGACGGTGGATTATGAATATTTGTCTCTACGGTGCGTCAAGCAGTGCCATAGCAAAGGACTACATCAACCCGACCGAGGCGCTGGGCGCAAAAATAGCCGACAGGGGACACACCCTTATCTACGGCGGCGGCGCGGCGGGACTTATGGGCGCGGCGGCAAGAGGAGCCTGCTCGCGCGGCGGAAAAATTATCGGGGTTGTGCCCTCGTTTCTTAATGTGGACGGAATCCTCTTTAAGGACTGCGGCGAGCTTATTTTCACCGAGACTATGCGTGAGCGCAAACAGCTTATGGAGCAGAAATCCGACGCCTTTATTATGACCCCCGGGGGACTCGGAACGTTTGACGAGTTTTTTGAGATTTTAACCCTAAAACAGCTCGGCAGACATTCAAAGCCTGTCGCCGTTTTCAATATTAACGGCTATTTCAACAGCCTTATCGAACAGCTTAAAAACGCCGTGCATAAGCAGTTTATGACCCCCGAGGCGTTGGAGCTTTGCCTGTTTACAGACAGTGCGGACAAGCTTCTTAATTACCTTGAGGACGGCGCGGCGGCACATTCACAGGCGAGAATCTATAAAAATTTATAAAGCTGATATATAAAACGGACCTCTCAAATTGCTTGAGAAGTCCGTTTTAAAGTTTGTAATTATTATTTAAAAGCCCAAAAGCTTTGTTCCGCTCTCGGTAAGTCCTTGAAGCTTGTTTTCGGCTTCGGAAGAGGTATGTCCCACCGCGCCGATATAAAGTTTAATCTTAGGCTCTGTGCCCGAGGGACGGACTATCAACGAACAGCCGTCCTCCATATAGAAGCAAAGCACATTTGAGCGCGGAAGGGTGATTTTTTTCTCGCCGCCGTTTTTAAGGTCGCGGCTTACGGAGGCTTCGTAATCGTCAAACTTAACCGCGGCAGAACCGTTTATCTCGGCGGGCGGGTCGTTTCTTAAGCTCTCCATAATGCCCTTAATCTGCTTCATACCGCTTTCGCCCTCACAGGTAAAGCTCTTCTGTGAGCAGATATAATAGCCGTACTTTTTGTAAAGCCCGTCAAGCACCTCGATAAGGTTTTTTCCTTGTGATTTGTAGTAGGCTACCATCTCGCAGATAAGCATTGAGGCGATAACCGCGTCCTTATCGCGGACGTATGTGCCGCCTAAATAGCCGTAGCTTTCCTCGAAGCCGAAGACAAAGCGGTTTTCCTCGCCTTTCTTTTCAAGCAGAGTTATCTGCTCGCCTATAAACTTAAAGCCCGTAAGCACATCTACAAGCTCACAGCCGTAGTTTTCGGCGATTTTGCGGCAAAGCTCGGTTGTGACTATGGTTTTAACCGCAATCGGGTTTTTAGGCAGCGTGCCGTTTTCGGTTCTTCTTGCAAGCACGAAATCAAGCAACAGAGCGCCGACGTCGTTGCCCGAAAGCAGCTTATACTCGCCGCCGTCACGCACCGCTATTCCCACGCGGTCGCAGTCAGGGTCGGTTGCAAGCAGTAATTCAGGCTTAATCTCCTCGGCAAGCTTTAAGGCGCACTCAAACGCCTGACGGATTTCCGGATTGGGGTAGGGGGCGGTGGGGAAGTTGCCGTCGGGGAGCTCCTGCTCGGGCACTACCGTAACATTTGTAACCCCTATCTTCTTTAAAATGCTCCTTACGGGCTTGTTGCCGCTTCCGTGGAGCGGGGTGTAAATCACATTCAGGGATTTAACGTCCGCTTCGGGAGCTACTCTGCAGGCAAGCACGCAGTTTAAATATTCCTCGATAATATCATCGCCGATATATTCAATTTTGCCCTCGGCTACCGCCTTGTCGAAATCGACCGTCTTAACATCATCAAATATATCGACCTTATTCATAATGGAAAGCACATAATCCGCCGCCTCAAGACCCAACTGGCAGCCGTCGGGACCGTACGCCTTGTAGCCGTTGTATTTAGCGGGATTGTGGCTCGCGGTTACTACAACGCCCGCGTCGCACTTAAGCCGTCTTACCGCAAAGGAGAGCATAGGCGTGGGCATAAGCTCCTTATAAATATAAACCTTAATGCCGTTAGCCGCGAAAATCGAGGCGGCGGTTTTTGCAAAAAGGTCGCTTTTAATGCGGCTGTCGTACGCAACGGCTATTCTGCCGTTTTCCGATACCGAGTTGACGTATGCCGCAAGACCCTGAGACGCCTTGCCCACGGTATATATATTCATACGGTTTGTTCCCGCGCCGATAACGCCGCGAAGTCCTCCCGTGCCGAATTCCAGGTCCTTGTAAAAGGCGTCGGAAATCGCTTCCTCATTGCCCTTAATGCTTTCAAGCTCCTTTACCAAATCTGCGTCCTTTACAGCCTTTTCACACCATAATTTATATTTTTCGTTGACCAAAAAAATGCACCTCCGTATTTTGTCGCTTTTATATTTCTTATTATAGCAAAAAAAACTGTCGATAACAAGCGGTTTTGTAAGAATTTATAATATTTGCAAAATTCTGCCGTTTGTGTTATAATAATTCTGATATTATATGAGGAGTGAAGCAAATGTCTGAACGCAAACGCGGAATAAGGATTCAAACCCGAATTATCATCTCGGCTTTACTGCTTTTATTACAGCTGTTTTTCCTTTTTTACGTTCTTTACGACATTACCGCAAGGTCTGTGGCGTTATACGCCCTTTCGATGATTGCGGGTACTGTAACGGTTATCTATATTTTAAACCGCCGCGGAAATCCAGACCATAAAATCGCGTGGATTATTTTTATATTGGTATTTCCTGTTTTCGGTATCTCGGTATTCCTCTTGTGGGGCGGAGGCAGGGTTTTGCCGCATCTTCGCAAAAAGATGGAAAAATGCGAAGCCCATTATCTGCCCTATCTTAAGGAGGATTCCGAGGTAAGGGACAGGCTTCGCTATTACGATATGTTCCATTCCCGACAGGCGGACTATCTTTCGGGCGAATCGGGCTACCCGCTTTACGGAAACACCGAAACCGAATATCTTTCGCCGGGTGAAAAAATACTTGAAAAAATGCTTTCGGAGCTCAGCAAAGCGGAAAAATATATTTTTATGGAGTTTTTTATCCTTGCGGAAGGCTTTATGTGGGACGAGATACACAACGTTCTTTTGCAAAAGGTTAAAGAGGGCGTAGAGGTCAGGGTTATTTTTGACGATTTCGGTTCTATAAAGCGCCAACACAAGGACTTTATTAAAAATTTGCGCGCCGAAGGCATAGCCGTATCGGTATTCAACCCCATTAAGCCGTCTATGAACATATTTATGAATAACCGAAGCCACCGCAAAATCGTGGTGATCGACGGCAAAACCGCCTTTACGGGGGGCTTTAACATAGGAGACGAGTATATTAACCGTATGGTGCGCTTCGGCCATTGGCTCGACAGCGGCATTATGCTCAAGGGCGAGGCGGTAAGAAGCTTCCTTGCAATGTTCCTATGTATGTGGGAGTTTACGACTAAGGAGCAGCTTGACATCAATTCCTATTTTTCGGATTATAAGGCCGAGGACAGCGGCTTTGTCCTGCCCTACTGCGACGACCCGCTTAACGACAAAAACCCCGCCGAGGGCATTTATATGCAGATATTAAACACCGCACAGAAATATGTATATATAACCTCGCCCTATCTTATTATTGATAATACTATGACCTCTATTTTAAGAATGGCGGCGAAATCGGGCATAGATGTGCGTATAGTTACCCCGCATATTCCCGATAAATGGTACGTTCATCCCGTGACGCAGTACAATTATTTAGAGCTTCTGGAGGCGGGAGTCAGAATTTACGAATACACCCCCGGCTTTATTCACTCAAAGCTTTTCGTTTCGGACGACAAAATAGCGACCGTGGGCACGGTTAATATGGACTACCGAAGCTTTATTTTCCACTTTGAATGCGGAGCGTGGATATGCGATAACAACACGGTGCTGGATATAAAGAGCCAGTTTGAGGATATAATTTCAGAATCACAGGAAATTAAAATAGAGGAATGGAAAAAGCGTCCTCTTTCTATGCGCTTTAAACAGGCGATTTTGCATATATTTGCTCCCTTTATGTAGTTGACATTTTTATAATATGCTGATATAATACAAATGAAAGAGGTGCTTACCGTATGAAAGGATTTTTAAAATTTATGATGTCTGCTTTCGCCGTGTTTGCCGCGGCGGTCGGCGCGCTTGTTATAATCGATCGGCTCGCCAATCAGAACCGCATCGAGGGCGATTACCTTGAGTGCGACAGCTCCGACGGAATGTAGACGGGAGGCTTCCTTACCGGAAGCCTTTTATTATATTGCTAATAGGGCTTGTTATTGTGCTAAATCACGAAAATTT
>CABVAD010000064.1 GCA_902496265.1 uncultured Oscillospiraceae bacterium | reverse complement strand
CTATGCTTTTATGCGGGCTTTGCGCTTCGGCACTGTGTGTCATGGGATTTTATTCGCGTACGGCGGTTTTCTTTTTGGGGCTTGCCTTAATCTTTCTTTTCTTTTTTCTTATACAAAAGCGGGATAATCCGATTTATGCGTTTGTTGTGTTTATGCTGGTTATAACCTCTGTCAGTATACTTGCAACCTTTAACAGAATAGATAAGGCAAGCGAATCGGACGGCTCTGCTGTTAAGGGAAGCTTTGCGGTAGTCGAAAATCCCGTGAATCACGGCAACTATTATTCCGCGGTTATTAAATCGCTTGACTGCGCGGGTCTTAAAAGCGGCACGCGGATAATGGTGTTCAGTAACGAGGGCGGCTTTGAATGCGGGGATAAAATATCCGCAATGGTGAGCTTAAGCAAGATAAGCGGCAAATACAGGACGAGCGATTATTCCGAGAAAATTTATCTTACGGGCAATATGGACTCCGTCACCGTTTTCAGAGGCGAAGGCGGTTTTGTTCTCTCAAGGGTAAACAAGCTTCGCGAATATATTATCTGTACGCTGTTTTCAAATGTTGATTATGAGGAGGCTGCAACCCTTACTGCTCTAACCGTAGGCGACCGCTCATATTTGTCCGGAGAATTTTACGGTAATGTCAAAGCGGCAGGTGTGAGCCACGTGATGGTGGTTTCAGGTATGCATTTAGCAATTATCGTTTCTCTGGCTTTGAAGCTTACGGAGAAAATTCTTTACAACCGCTATTTAAAGGCGATAACCGTATTGCTCACCGTTTTGTTTATGTCGGTGCTGTGCGGCTTCACAAAATCGATTGTAAGAGCGGGCTTGTGCTATGTTCTTTATGCCGTGAGCTTAATTATTAAGCGTGATAACACGCCCGAGAACACCTTGGGAGCGGCGGTAAGCCTTATTTTAATAGCTGAGCCGTTCGCGATTTTCAGTATTTCATTTCAGCTTTCGGCTCTCTCTACGCTCGGAATTACGGCGATAGCTATTCCGATAACGGATTACTTAAAGGAAAAGCTTTTTAAGGACAGTCTGATTATGTGCGTTATAAGCTCCGCAGCGGCGACTTTAAGCGCGCTTTTGCTTACCCTGCCCGTAACCGTTTATATTTTCGGATATATTTCCACGGTTGCGGTCGCAAGCAATATACTTATTTCTTTCGCGGTCACCCTGTCACTCTATTTTGCGGCGGCGGGGCTGGTTTTGTATCCCGCAATTCCGCTTGCGGGACACATATTGCTTTTAGCCTCCTCTCTTGCGGTAAAATACGTTAATTTTGTAATAAATAAGCTCGGTTCTCTGCCGTTTTCGGTGGCTGTACTCGGAAGATACAGCTTTATATTTGCGCTTTTGCTTCTGTTTTCGGTAATATTCGGTTTATTTGCTTGTAAACACAGGCAAGATATGTTAAAATTAAAAATAATGCGTGAAAAAATAATCAGCGAGGGCGGTGAGAAGCTAATATGGCGGTGATAAACGAGGACGCGTTTAAATCACGGATTAAATCGGGAAGTCTTGCCCCTGTTTATATAATACTCGGCGATGACGGCTATTTGAAAAAAATGTACGTAGAAAAGCTTACAGAAATGACGGCGGATAAGGACGACGTTTTCAATTTCCGCCGTTTCGGCGCGGACTGCGATCTGCAGGAGGTTTATGACTTTCTTTGGCAGTTGCCTGTAATGTCTGATAAAAAATGCGTGATACTCTGCGATTACGATTTTGAGCACTGTTCAAAAACCGATTTCGATAAGCTTTTAAGCCTTGCTTCTGAGGGCTGTGATACGGCGCTTTTAATAATTTGGTTTGACAGCCTCGAAACAGACGTTAAGAAAAGTGCTAAATTTAAAAAACTTGTCTCCGCCGCGGAGAAATGCGGCGGCACGGCGGTTTTGCTTAATCACAGGCGAGCGCCCGAGCTTGTTAAAATGCTTACCGACGGTGCGGCAAAGCGGGGCTGTAAAATGGACTCTGCGGCGGCGCGGTATCTGGTCGAGAGCGCGGGGGAGGATATCAACACCCTTGTAAACGAGCTTGATAAGCTTTGTTATTATCTGCCGAACGGCGAAATTACCAAGACGGCGGTGGATTATGTTTGCACCAAAACTCCCGAGGCCTCGGTTTACAATCTTTCAAAGCAGATTTTCGCGCGGCAGTCGGGAGAAGCGCTTAAAACACTGGACGAGCTGTTTTTTATGCGGTTTGAGCCGATGATGATTTTATACACGGTGTCTTCTCCGTATGTTGATATGTACCGTCTTTATACCTTTAAAAAGGGCGGGAAGAGCACGGGGGAACTGTCCGAGCTTTATGGCTATAAGGGCAGGGAGTTTCTTATTGACAGGGCGGCTCAAAGCTTAAGGCTTTTTGATTTTAAGAAGCTGACCCTGAGCTTTGAGGCTCTGCTTGAAGCCGACCGCAGGCTTAAATCCTACGGGGCAGACGGGCGGATTATTCTTGAACAGCTTATTGTAAGACTTATTTATATTATCGCAAAGGGTGAGGCGGTTGATAAGGCTTGACAAACCTGTAATTGTCGAGGGAAAATACGATAAAATCGCCCTTCAAAACGTTATTGACGCGCTGATAATTACGACCGACGGCTTCGGAATTTTCAAAAATAAAGAAAAATGCGATTTGATAAGGCGGTTAGCGCGGAAAAACGGCGTTATAATTATGACCGATTCCGACTCGGCGGGAGCGATGATACGTTCGTATATTAAAAAAACAGTCTCCGACTGCGAGATTATAAACGTATATGTGCCGGAGCTTCGCGGCAAGGAAAAGCGAAAGTCGAAGCCGTCAAAATCGGGGCTTATAGGCGTAGAGGGAATGAGCCCTGAAATAATCGAAAATGCGCTCAGAAAAAGCGGAGTTTTTTCGGTACGCGCCGAGGAAAGACGGAAAATAACAAAAGCGGATATGTTTGCTTTCGGGCTTTCGGGGCGTGAGGACAGCAGAGAAAAGCGCAAAAGCTTTTTAAGGTATCTCGATCTTCCCGAGTCGCTTTCGTCCTCGGCAATGCTTGATGTGCTTAATAATAGCTTTACCTTTGAAGAGTTTAATAAAAAGGCGGAGACTTTTAAAAATAACGGAGAATTATAAAAACGGAGATGTGGTAATGAAAAAAATCGGGTTTGACAATGAGAAGTATATTAAGCTTCAGTCGGGCAACATAAGGGACAGAATCGCTATGTTCGGCGGCAAGCTGTATCTTGAGTTCGGCGGCAAGCTGTTTGACGACTATCACGCGGCGAGGGTGCTTCCCGGCTTTGCGCCCGACGCAAAGGTTAAGATGCTTTTACAGCTTAAGGACGATGCGGAAATAGTAATCGTGATAAACGCCGACGCGATTGAAAAGAATAAGCGCCGCGGCGACCTCGGCATCACCTATGATCTTGATACTCTGAGACTTATCGACGCTTTTCGCGGAATAGGGCTTTATGTCGGGAGCGTGGTTATTACAAGATATACGGGTCAGCCCTCGGCAAACGCCTTTGAAAATCGGCTTACTAAGCTTGGTATTAAGGTTTACAGACATTACCCGATTGAGGATTATCCCTCTAACATACCTCGCATAATAAGCGATGAGGGCTTCGGTAAAAACGATTATATCGAGACTTCAAGAAAGCTTGTAGTTGTAACCGCACCGGGTCCGGGCAGCGGAAAGATGGCAACCTGCCTGTCCCAGCTTTATCACGAAAACAAGCGGGGGATAAAGGCGGGCTACGCTAAGTTTGAGACCTTCCCGATTTGGAATATACCCCTTAAGCACCCTGTAAATATCGCCTACGAGGCGGCGACCGCCGACCTTAACGACGTTAATATGATAGACCCGTTCCACCTTGAAGCGTACGGCAAAACCACCGTTAATTACAACAGGGATATTGAGATTTTCCCCGTGCTTGACGCAATGCTCAAGGCGATTTCGGGCGAGTCGCCCTATAAGAGCCCGACCGATATGGGGGTCAATATGGCGGGCTTTGCAATTTCGGACGACGAGGCGGTTTGCGCCGCGGCAAGGCAGGAGATAATCCGCCGCTACTATGCCGCGCTTGTAAGCGTAAGGCAGGGGCTAACTGAACAGAATGACGCGCAGAAAATCGAGCTTTTAATGAATCAGGCGGGCGTATCGGTAAATGACCGACCCGTTGTATCGGCGGCGCTTAAAAAAGCGGAGGAAACGGGCGCTCCCGCCGCCGCTGTTGAGCTGGTAAGCGGCAAAATAATAACGGGCAAAACCTCAAGCCTGTTAGGGCCGTCCTCGGCAATGCTTTTAAACGCGCTTAAGGAGCTGGCGGGAATACCCGACGAAACCGACCTTATTTCGCCGACGGTTATAGAGCCTATCGGGAGGCTTAAAACCGAAATTATGGGCAACCACAATCCAAGGCTTCACACCGACGAGATTCTGATAGCCCTTTCAATCTGCGCCGCCTCAAGCGGTATTGCAAAAAAAGCGCTCGAACAGCTTAAAAACCTTAGCGGTCTTGAAGCACATTCAAGCGTTATACTCTCCCGCGTGGACGAGCAGGTGTTCAGAAAATTAGGCGTTAATATGACCTGCGAGCCGCAGTATCAGACTAAAAAGCTTTATCATAACTGAGTCTGTAAATTGTTTTTACGGAATTTCAGGTAATCCTCAAGAATTATCACCGCCGCCACGGCGTCTATTACCTCCTTGCGCTTTTTGCCGCGCGTGTCGGTAAAGTTAAGGGCGGTATGCGCCGATACGGTGGTACAGCGCTCGTCCCAAAGGACGGTTTCCTTTCCGCTTATTTCACCTATTTTTTCGGCGATTTCCTTACATTCCTCGGCTCGGCTGCCCAAAGAGCCGTCCATATTTTTAGGGTATCCCACCACAATAAGCTCAGCGCCGTACTCATCCGCGAGTGCGGCGATTTTTTTTATAAGCCTTTCGGTGTTGTATTCGGTTATTACCGCTTTGGGAAAGGCAAAGCTTTCGCCGCTGTCCGAAACGGCGATACCCGTGCGGGCCTTGCCGAGGTCGATCGACATTATAATCATTCTTTATCTCCCGCTTTGGTGTTTCCGCCCATAAAGGAGGAAAGGCGGCTCCGCTTGGGGATAAGCTTCTCGGGCAGGTGGGAAGTGTCATTGTAAAACACAACCTCGGGGTTTAATTTATCGTCAAACCTAAGCAGAGTTACCGCCGTGTTTTCGCTCCACGGCATTTCTGAAAGCTTTGTAATATCCCCCTTTAAAAGACGGCATAACAGACAGCGGGTAACTCCGCCGTGGGTTGTGCAGGCTACGGTTTTTCCCGGGTTTTGAGCGGCGATTTTTTTAACCGTGTTCCATATGCGCTCATAAGCGTCCCGCATTTTCTCGCCGCCCTCGGGCGCGAAATCCTCCGGGTGATTGTCCCAGGTGTCCGCAAGACCCGGTATGGAATTAAAGGTTTCGATAAAGGGCTTACCCTCGACAATGCCGCCGTCAAGCTCGATAAGCCCCTTTTCGTCTATCGGCTTTAAATCGCGGTCGCCTATTACGGCAAGGGCGGTTTTGCGGGCACGGATAAGGGGGCTTGTGTAGACCTTATCAAGCTTTATATTTTTGAAACGATTTTTTAAATATTCAAGCTGTTTTACTCCCGTTTCGCTTATATCAAAGTCCGAAGAGCCCTGAAAGAGCCGCTTTACATTGCCCATTGCCTCGCAATGGCGCACCATATATATTTCCGTCATTTTTTGTCTCCGTTCCGATGTTTTGAGGTTATTATACCACAACAGTATTAATAAGCGCAAGGGCGGAGAGTATTTTTTTAATCAAATAGTAACCTCGTTTTTAAGCTCCCCGCCGTTAAAGTAGGCGCGAAGATTCTGCAGGGTGGTTTCGGCTATTCCGTCGAGCGCCTCGCGGGTTAAAAACGCCTGATGGGAGGTTACAATAACATTCGGCATTGAAATTATTGTCGAGAGGGTGTCGTCGGGAATAATTTCTTCGGAGTAATCCTCGAAAAACAGGGCGGTTTCCTCCTCGTAAACGTCAAGCCCCGCCGCCCCGATTTTGCCTGATTTAAGCCCCTCTGTAAGCGCCGCGGTGTCTATAAGAGAGCCGCGGGAGGTGTTTATTATATAAGCACCCCGCTTCATTTTTTCAATGGTCTCGGCGCTTATTAAATGGTGGTTTTCCTTTGTAAGGGGGCAATGGAGGGATATTATGTCGCTTTCGGCGAGCAGTTCGTCGGGGGTGACGTATTTCCCGCAAAATTCCTTACTTTCATACGGGTCAAAGCCTAAAATATTCATACCGAAGCCCTCGCAGATATCCGCGAAGCAACGACCGATTTTTCCCGTACCGATAATGCCGACCGTTTTTCCCTTAAGGTCAAAGCCGATAAGCCCCTCAAGCGAAAAATTGTGGTCGCGGGTTCTGATATAGGCGCGGTGGAGCTTTCGGTTAAGGGTTAAAATAAGTCCCATAGCGTGCTCCGCGACAGAGTAGGGCGAGTAGGCGGGAACTCTTAAAATTTTAACCCTGCCCGCGGCGGCCTTAAGGTCAACATTGTTGTAGCCCGCGCACCGCATTGCGATGACCCCCACGCCGTATTCCGCAAGCCTGTCTATAACCTCTTTATCAATCGTATCGTTTACAAAGGCGCATACTCCGTCACAGCACGCCGCCATACTTACCGTGTCGGCGTTCAGCTTGTTTTCAAAATAGCGGATATTAATTTCCCCGTCCGCAAAGCGGGAAAAGCTTTCCTTATCGTAGGCTTTTGCGTCAAAAAAGGCGACCGTTCTCATATTAACACTCCTATTAACTAAAATTAGTATTATAATTTGCAAAAAGAATGGCAATATTCGCACTTGTTAAATATGCTTTTT
>CABVAD010000063.1 GCA_902496265.1 uncultured Oscillospiraceae bacterium | reverse complement strand
TTTATCGAAATAAAGTATAATATAACCAATAAATACCGAAGGGGTAGAAGAAAATGAAAAAATTATTGGCATTATTAATGACCGCGTGTCTGCTTTTTGCATTTGCGGGCTGCGGCGGCAAAACTACATCAAGTGACAGCTCAGCCACTAAGTCCGACAGCGAAACCGTCAAGGAAAAGGGTAAGCTTGTAATCGGAATCACCGACTACGCTCCGCTTGATTATGAGGAAACCAAGGGCAGCGGCGAGTGGATCGGTTTTGACGCGGATATGGCAAGAGCTTTTGCTAAAACCTTAGGCGTTGAAGCAGAGTTCGTTGTTATCGACTGGGATAACAAGATTATGGAGCTTGACTCTAAGAGCATCGACTGCGTATGGAACGGTATGACCATCGGCGACGAGGTTAAAAACGGAATGTCGGTCACAAACGCCTACTTAAAGAACACACAGGTTGTAGTAGTTCCTAAAGACAAGGCTGATAAGTATCAGACCCTTGAAAGCGTTAAGGACTTAAACTTTGCGGCAGAGGCAGGCTCAGCGGGCGAAACCGCTCTTAAGGCGCTTAACTACAAGGTAACCTCGGTTACCGCTCAGACCGACGCTTTAATGGAGGTCAGATCAAAAACCTCCGAAGCCGCGGTTATCGACCTTATTATGGCGGGCGCGGTAATCGGCGAAGGCACAAGCTATGAGGATCTCACCTACACCGTAGGTGTTGCCGAGGAAGAAAACTTCGGCGTGGGCTTCAGAAAAGGCTCTGACCTTACCGAAAAGCTCAACGAGTTCTTCAAGACCTCCTATGCGGACGGCAGTATGATGAAGCTTGCCAAGCAATACGGCGTTCAGGAGTCAATTCTCGAACAGAAATAATTCGATTTTCGAGGCAGAGGGTACGCTCTCTGCCTTATTTGACACTATATATAATACATAAAAAGGAATTGAAATATGATTTCGGTAGTATTTAAGGCTCTGTGCGAGGGCTTTCTTGTAACCCTGCAAATCTTCGGGCTTACCCTTTTGGGCGCATTGCCGTTGGGGCTTATTATCGCGTTCGGCTCAATGAGCCGCTTTTTACCCCTTAAGGCGTTCGTGAAGACCGTTGTTTGGGTAATCCGCGGCACGCCGCTTATGCTTCAGCTGATAGTAATTTATTACGGGCCCGGGCTGATTTTTGACAATAACATATGGGGCGGCGGGAACGGACGAATGACCGCGGTGCTCGTTGCCTTTATAATCAACTATTCCTGCTATTTTTCGGAGATTTACCGCGGCGGTATTGAAAGCATATCCAAGGGTCAGTCCGAGGCGGGACAGGTGCTCGGTATGACCAAAAGCCAGATTTTCTTTAAGATTATTCTCTTACAGGTGGTAAAACGCATTATACCGCCTATGAGCAACGAAATAATCACCCTTGTAAAGGACACCTCGCTTGCCCGAATTATAGCGGTTTACGAGCTTATCTGGGCGGGTCAGTCCTTTATAAAGGGCGCGGGAATTATATGGCCGCTTTTCTGCACCGCTATCTTCTATCTCGCCTTCTGCGGAATTTTGACAATACTTTTCGGCTTTATCGAAAAGAAGCTTAACTACTTTTCATAAAGGGAGGGAAAAATATGCCTGTACTTGAAATCAAAGACATTAAAAAAAGCTTCGGCAAAACCGAGGTTTTAAAGGGTATAAGCTTTTCCCTTAACAAAGGCGAGGTTTTGTCGATTATCGGCTCTTCGGGCAGCGGAAAAACCACCCTGCTGCGCTGTCTTAACTTCCTTGAATTTGCCGACAGCGGAACAATTTCGGTAAACGGCGAAATTATTTTTGACGGTGAAAGCGCGAAAAAGCTGACGGACAGCGAGATAAGAAAAAACCGACTTCATTTCGGGCTTGTTTTCCAGTCCTTTAATCTTTTTCCGCAATATAATGTGCTTAAAAACGTGATGCTCGCCCCCACCCTTTTAAAGCGCGGTACACCCGAGGAAATTGAAAACAAAGCCCGCGCCCTGATAGCCCGCGTGGGACTCACCGAGAAAATCGCAAACTACCCCTGCGAGCTTTCGGGCGGTCAGCAGCAGCGGGTTGCCATAGCACGTGCCTTGGCGCTTGAGCCTGATATTCTCTGCTTTGACGAGCCGACCTCCGCCCTTGACCCCGAGCTTACAGGCGAGGTTTTAAAGGTTATAAAGGGGCTTAAAAACACCGACAGCACAATGATAGTCGTCACCCACGAAATGGAGTTTGCAAAAAACGTATCGGACAAGGTGCTGTTTATGTCGGACGGGGTTATCGAGGAATACGGCACACCCGACGAGGTGTTCGTAAATCCGAAATCGGAAAAAACAAAGAGCTTTTTGAACAAATCGCTTGAAGCGTTTTAGGTAAGAAAAATGTCAGACAAGAAAACAACCGAAAAAATGATAAACGAGCTGTACGGGCTTATCGCCTCGCTTAAAAGCGCGGACGACTGCCGCGATTTATTCCGCGATATGTGCACCAACAAGGAAATTGAGCAGATGGCACAGCGAATTTGGGCGGCGCGGCTCCTGCTTGACGGCAAAACCTATAATCAGGTTATAGAGGAAACCGATATTTCCTCCGCCACCTTAAGCCGCGTTTCGCGCTGTGTTCAGTACGGAAACGGATATTCAAAGCTTTTAAAAGAGTCTGAGGGTGACAGATAAATGAAGATTATTGATATTATAAACGGCGAAAAGCCCAGCCTTTCCTTTGAGGTTTTTCCGCCCAAAACGAGCGATAAATTTGACAGCGTGGAAAAGCCAGCCCTCGAAATTGCCGACCTGAAGCCTGACTTTATGAGCGTGACCTACGGCGCGGGCGGCGGCACTTCAAAATATACCGCCGAGATTGCCGAGCATATTTTACAGCGCGGGGTCACACCGCTCGCCCACCTTTCCTGCATTTCCTCAACCCGTGAAATGGTGCGCGAGCAATTAACCAAACTTAAACATAAAGGCATTGAGAATATTTTAGCCTTGCGCGGAGATATTCTTCCCGAAACCGATTTATCAAAAAGCGACTACCTTTACGCCAGCGACCTAACAAAGGAAATCGCTGATTTCGGCGGCTTTTGCATCGGCGGCGCCTGCTACCCCGAGTGCCACCCCGATTCTTTGAGCAGCGACAGCGACATTGAAAGCCTTAAAATCAAGGCTGAATGCGGCTGTCAGTTTTTCACAACCCAAATGTTTTTCGATAATAACATTCTTTATAATTTTATGTACCGACTGCTCCGTAAGGGGGTCGATGTACCGGTTGTAGCGGGAATTATGCCTGTTACAAACGCAGCGCAGATAAAACGCATCTGCTCGATTTCAAAATCGGCTCTGCCCCAGCGTTTCCTTAGAATAGTTGACCGCTACGGCGACAAGCCCGAGGTTATGAAGCAGGCGGGCATAGCCTACGCCACCGAGCAGATTATCGATTTGTACGCAAACGGCGTAAACGCGGTGCATATCTATTCAATGAACAAGCCCGACGTAGCCGCGGCGATAAAGAACAATATTTCGGAAATAATTAAATGAGAAATTTTAATGTGACCGCTGTTGCGGTCGAAAGCGATAAAATAGTTATTAATAGGAACGAGGCGGCGGTGCGGCTTAAAATTCCGAGGAGCTACACCGACGAAAGGATAACCCGCTGTGAAAATAATTTGCGGCGGGTGCTTGCCCCTAAATACGCCTATACAAAGGTTTCTGTCGAAATTAAGGCGGATAATATCTGTGATTTAGGCTTCGGCGATATTAAAAGCCACGACCTTGCAAAGGCGCTTGACGGCTGTAAGGAAGCCTATATTTTAGGGGTTACAATCGGTATCGGGGCGGATAGACTTATTTCCCGCCTTAGTGTCACCTCCCCCGCCGAAAGCTTTATTACCGACGCGCTTGCCTCCGCCGCGGCGGAAAGCCTTTGCGATTATGCCGATAATAAACTTCGCGGCACGGGTAAAAAGCCCTTCAGGTACGCCCCGGGCTACGGCGATATGCCCCTTTCCTATCAGCCCGCGGTTTTAGAGGCGCTCAACGCCGATTATACCCTCGGAATAACCCTTAACAGCTCCTCTCTAATGACACCAATGAAATCAATTACGGCAATTATGGGGATAAAAGAATGATACGAGAACTTTTAAAGAAAAAAAGGCTGTATTTTGACGGCGGCACAGGCACGCTTTTGCAGGAAATGGGGCTTAAGGGCGGCGAGCCGCCCGAGCTTTGGAACAAAGCAAACCCGCAAAAAATCACCGCCCTGCACAAGGCTTATCTTGACGCGGGGAGCGACATTATATCCACCAACACCTTTGGAATTAACAAGCTTAAATATGACAATTACGAGGAGCTGATAATTGCCGGTATTGATTGCGCCAAAAAAGCGGTCGGCGAAAGTACGGATAAATTTGTCGCCTTTGATATGGGCCCTACGGGCAAGCTTTTAGAGCCGTTAGGCGAGCTTTCCTTTGAAGACGCGGTGGAGCTTTTCGCCGCTAATGTAAGGGTTGCCGCTAAGTGCGGCGCTGACCTTATTATAATAGAAACAATGAACGACAGCTACGAGACCAAGGCGGCGGTGCTTGCGGCAAAGGAAAACTGCGATTTGCCCGTATTTGTCACAAACGTATATGACGAAAGCCGCCATTTAATGACGGGTGCAGACCCCAAAGCGATGGTCGCTATGCTTGAGGGCTTGAGGGTTGACGCGCTTGGCGTCAATTGCTCCTTAGGGCCTGATAAAATGCTCCCTGTAGTACAGGAATTGTGCGAATACGCGACAGTTCCCGTAATCGTAAACCCCAATGCGGGACTTCCCGAAGCTAAAAACGGCGTTACGGTATACAATGTAAACTCCGACGATTTTTCTGACAGTATGCGGAAAATCGCCCTTTGCGGAGCGTCTGTTTTGGGCGGCTGCTGCGGTACAACCCCCGAGTTTATAAGTAAAACGGTAGAAAAAACGCGGGATATTCCTCTTAAAGAGCCTAAAATTCACAACGAAACCCTTATTTCTTCCTACACCCACGCGGTGGAAATCGGAAAAGACCCTGTGCTTATCGGCGAGCGCATTAATCCTACGGGCAAGCCTAAATTCAAGGACGCGCTTCGCCGCAGCGATATTAATTATATTTTAGGCGAGGGACTTAATCAGGCGGACAGGGGCGTGCATATTCTTGACGTAAACGTAGGTCTTCCCGAAATTGACGAGAGGGCTGTGATGCTGAGGGTTGTAAAACAGCTCCAAGCCGTCTGCGACCTGCCCCTGCAGATTGACACAACCGATAAAACAGTGCTTGAAAGCGCGCTCCGTGCCTACAACGGCAAGACGCTTATAAACTCGGTAAACGGCGACAAGGACAGTATGGCGGGGGTCTTCCCGCTTGTCAAAAAATACGGCGGCGCGGTAATCGCCTTAACGCTTGACCAAAACGGTATACCCGAAACCGCCGAGGAGCGGTTTAATATCGCCCTTAAAATAATCGAAACCGCCGCTGAATACGGTATCGAAAAGCGGGATATAATAGTCGACCCGCTGGCGCTTACCGTTTCCTCAAATCAGGAAAGCGCGAAAATCACCCTTAAAACAATTAAGCTTTTAAAGAACACGGGCATTAAAACCAGTCTCGGCGTATCAAATATTTCATTCGGTCTCCCCCGCCGCGAGCTTATAAATTCCGCGTTTTTTACCGCCGCGCTTACAAGCGGGCTTGACTGCGCGATTATGAACCCCTTTTCGGCGGATATGATGAATTGCTATTTTGCATACCGCGCGTTAGCGGGTATCGACCCCGCCTGTGCCGATTATATTGCCTATGCGTCGGGAACTCCGTCGCAAGAAGCCGCAAATCCGAAAACCGACCCCGCCGACCTTAAAACGGCGGTTATAAAGGGCGTTAAAGAAACGGCGGTTAAGGCGGCGGAAATTCTGAGCGAGACCGCCAAACCGCTCGAAATAATAGATAAATACGTTATTCCCGCCCTTGACGAAATCGGAACGGCATTTGAAAACAAAAAGGCGTATCTGCCCCAGCTCTTAATGAGCGCCGAGGCGGCGTCCGCCGCGTTTGAGGTAATAAAGCGCAAAATACCCGACAAGGCGGGTGAAAACGGCAAGAAATTTGTTATTGCCACCGTAAAGGGCGATATTCACGATATCGGCAAAAACATTGTCAAGGTAATGCTTGAAAGCTACGGCTTTAACGTTATCGATTTAGGTCGTGACGTTGACCCTGAAATTGTGGTTGAAACGGCTTTAAAGGAAAGCTGTCGGCTCGTAGGCTTAAGCGCCCTTATGACCACCACCGTTCCCTCAATGGAACGGACAATTGCTCTGCTTCACAAGGCAGATCCCGATATAAAGGTAGTTGTGGGCGGCGCGGTTTTAACTCAGGAATACGCTGATATGATCAATGCCGACTGCTACGCAAAGGACGCAATGGAAACCGTCCGCTACGCCGAAAAATTCTATTCGTAAAAGAGTGATAATACTATGTGGTTTGTTTTAGCTTTACTTTCCGCGGTTTTCGCCGCCCTTACCTCAATCCTTGCAAAGATTGGCATTGACGGCGTAAATTCAAATTTAGCCACCGCGATCAGAACCGTGGTGGTTGTCGCTATGGCTTGGGCTATGGTCTTTATTACGGGCGCACAGGGCGGAATCTCGGAAATCAGCCGCAAAAGCTGGCTCTTCTTAATACTGTCGGGGCTTGCAACGGGCGCGTCGTGGCTATGCTACTATAAAGCGCTCCAAATAGGCGAAGCCTCAAAGGTCGTTCCCGTTGACAAATTAAGCGTGGTAATCACACTCATATTAGCCTTTGTCTTCTTAAATGAAAAAATCACCCTGAAATCGGGTATCGGCTGTGCCCTTATCGGTGCGGGAACACTGCTTATGGTGATT
>CABVAD010000062.1 GCA_902496265.1 uncultured Oscillospiraceae bacterium | reverse complement strand
AAGTGGTATAATATTTATATATTACTTGCGAGGTGGAACGCATTTTGGATTTTCTGCACAGAACCTGGGCTGAGATTGACCTCGACGCCCTTGTACATAATTTTGACATTATTAAAAAGGAAGCCTCGGGGGCTAAGCTTATGGCGGTCGTAAAGGCGGACGCCTACGGCCACTCGGCGCGAATCGTCGCCCCCCTCTTAGAACAGCACGGAGCGGACGCCTTTGCCGTCTCGAACATTGAGGAGGCTATTACGCTTCGCGGATGCGGAATAACAAGACCGATTCTTATTTTAGGCTACACCCCCGTAAGTATGGCGGCACAGCTTTATTTGAACGACATTTCGCAATGCGTTTACTCCCCCGAATACGCCGCCGCGCTGTCCGAGAGAGCCTCTTCGGACGGCGTCAAGGTCAAGGTGCATATAAAGCTTGACACGGGTATGAGCCGTTTAGGCTTTGACTGCCGTGACGAAAGGCTTGTCGGTATAGATGACGCAATAGCCGCCGCAAGGCTTAAGGGCTTTGTTTTTGAGGGGATTTTCACCCATTTTGCGGTCTCAGACCGCACCGAAACAAGCGAGGACGGCTTTACCGATAAGCAGTATTCCCGCTTTTGCGCGGCGGCAGAACGCTTTGAAGACGCGGGGTTAAAGCCAAAATACCGCCATTGCTGTAACTCCGCCGCCTTTTGCCTTGACAGTGACAAGCATTTTGATATGTGCCGACCGGGCATTATACTCTACGGTCTTACACCGTCGAGCGATTTAAAGCTTAAAGAAGCTTTTGTTCCCGTTATGACCGTAAAATCGGTGGTATCAATGGTCAAAACCATTAAAAAGGGCGATACCGTAAGCTACGGCAGAACCTTTACGGCGGACAGGGAAATGAAAATTGCAACCGTTACGGCAGGCTATGCCGACGGCTATCCGAGACTGCTTTCAAACAAGGGATATGTGCTTATAAACGGCAAAAGAGCGAATATAATCGGCAGAGTATGTATGGATCAAATGTCGGTCGATGTTTCGGATATTGAGGACGTAAAGCAGGGTGACGAGGTTATTCTCTTCGGCAAAACGCTCCCCGTAGAGCTGCTTGCCGATATGTGCGGTACAATCAATTATGAAATTATCTGCGGAATTTCGCCGAGAGTGCCGAGAATTACGGTAAAAGGAAAAAAGGAATGAAAAAATATATTCTCGCCCTCGACGAGGGTACAACAAGCGCCCGCGCAGTCCTTTTTGATAAGGACTGCAACGCCGTTTCATCAGCACAGCGCGAGTTTACGCAAATTTATCCAAAGCCCGGTTTTGTGGAGCACGACCCTATGGAAATTTTTTCGAGCCAGTATTCCGCAATAACCGAGGCTGTGACCCAAATCGGAGCGAAGCCTTCGCAAATCGCGGCGGTCGGGGTTACAAATCAGCGCGAAACGGTTATCGTCTGGGATAAGCTGACGGGCGAGCCGATTTATAACGCGATAGTTTGGCAATGCCGCCGCACCGCCGATTTATGCGAGGAGCTGAAGGCGGAGGGGCTTGAGCCCTATGTTAAAAGCGTTACAGGGCTTTGTATCGACGCGTATTTCAGCAGTACAAAAATAAAATGGATACTCGATAATGTTAAAGGTGCCCGCGAAAGGGCGCAAAGGGGTGAGCTGCTTTTCGGCACGGTGGATACCTGGCTTATCTGGAAGCTGTCAGGCGGCAAAATCCACGTTACCGACCGCACAAACGCGTCAAGGACAATGCTTTATGATATACATAGGCTCTGCTGGGACGATACCTTACTTGAAAGGCTTGATATTCCCCGCTGTATGCTGCCCGCGGTCAAATCAAGCAGCGAGATATATGGCTTCTTAAATATATTGGGCGAGGAAATTCCCGTTTCGGGAATAGCGGGCGACCAGCAGGCGGCGCTCTTCGGGCAGAAATGCTTTTCGGCGGGCGACGTTAAAAACACCTACGGCACGGGCTGTTTTCTCCTAATGAACACGGGAGATAAGGCGTATGAAAGCCGAAACGGACTTATCACCACCGTAGCCGCCTCTGCCCAAAACGGCAAGGTCTGCTATGCGCTTGAGGGCAGCGTATTTGTCGGCGGCGCGGTTATTCAGTGGCTCAGAGACGAAATGGGGCTTATCAAGGCCGCGGCAGAGAGCGAAAAAGCCGCCCTTTCGGTTGAGGACAGCGCGGGAGTTTACATTGTTCCCGCCTTTGCGGGACTGGGCGCGCCCTACTGGGATATGTACGCCAGAGGTACAATTTGCGGACTTACAAGAGGCTCTGGCAAAAATCATATTATAAGGGCGGCGCTTGAGGCTATCGCATATCAGACAAACGATTTAATAGGCGCTATGCGGGCGGATACGGGACTTGAAATCAGCTCCCTTAAAGCCGACGGCGGCGCTTCGGCAAACAGTTTTTTAATGCAGTTTCAGGCGGATATCTCGGGGCTTTCGGTTATACGCCCCGCGGGAATAGAGGCTACCGCCGCGGGCGCAGCGTATTTGGCTGGCCTTGGTATCGGCTTTTGGAAGAGCACAGACGAGCTTATGAGCCTTAACAGCGAAAAAACCGTCTTTGCCCCCGAAAAGACGGAAAAAGAGCGGAAAAGACTGTCGGACGGCTGGAAACGCGCGGTTAAAAGCGCCGAAGCCTTTGCCGAATAACAGGAGGAACAGCTATGACCTATGAAATCAAATCTATTGAGGTGGCGAGTACCGATAATATTCACACCCTTAAGGGGCTTGTCTACATTCCCGAGGGGGAAATCAAGGGGATTTTTCACCTTGTTCACGGTATGTGCGAATATATTGGGCGCTACGCGCACATATTTGCCGCCCTTGCAGAGCGCGGTTATGTCTGCTGCGGCTACGATAACTTAGGTCACGGCAAAACCGCAAGGGACGAAAACGAGTTAGGCTTTATCGCCCACCGCGACGGCTGGAAATATCTTGTAAGAGATGTAAAGGCGTTCGGGGACGCTATTCGAAAGATGTACCCTGATATTCCGCTTTACCTTATGGGACATTCTATGGGTTCTTTTATTGCACGGATCGCCGCCGAAAATTACGGTGACGGAATAGAAAAATTCATTATCTGCGGTACGGGAGGTCCGAATCCCGCGGCTCCCTTCGGGCTTTTGGCTACCGATATTATGCGGCTTTTAAAGGGAGAAAAGCATAAATCCGAGCTTGTAAATAAATTGGCCTTTGGCGCTTACAATAAGCGTTTTGACGGGGATAGCGAATTTGAGTGGATAACAACCGACCGCGAGGTGATAAATAAATACGCAGCGGATAAATACTGTAATTTCAAATTTACGGTATCCGCAATGCACGACCTTGTAAAGCTTAATCAGCTTGCAAACCGCCCCGCGTGGTTTAAAAATATGCGCAAGGATTTGCCCGTTCTGCTGATTTCGGGCAGCGACGACCCCGTGGGAGCTTACGGCAAGGGCGTGACAACCGTTTACAAAAAGCTAAAGACCGCGGGCGTAAAGAACGTAACCCTTAAGCTTTACGACGGCTGCCGCCACGAAATTCATAACGACTCCTGTAAGAATCAGGTTATAAACGATATTACGGAGTTTATTCAAAACAAGCCATAAGCTAAGCCCCCGAAGCAATAAAAACGCTTCGGGGGCTTTCGTGTTTTACTGTGCAAACTGGCTGTTGTAAAGCTCGGCGTAAAAGCCGTTTTTACCGAGCAATTCCTCGTGCGTGCCCTGCTCGTACACCCTGCCGTCCTTCATAACAAGTATGCAGTCGGCGTCGCGTATTGTCGAAAGCCTGTGCGCCACAACAAAGGAGGTTCTGCCCTCCATAAGCCTTAAAAAGGCGTCCTGCACCTTAATCTCGGTAAGGGTATCGATTGAGGAGGTCGCCTCGTCAAGAATAAGCATAGGCGGCTTCATAAGCATTACCCTTGCGATACACAAAAGCTGGCGTTCGCCCTCCGAAAGCCCGTCGTCGTCGCCTATCACGGTGTCGTACCCGTTTTTAAGGCGCTTTATAAAGCCGTGAGCGCGGGCGGCCTTTGCGGCGGCGATAATTTCCTCATCGGTCGCGTCGGGCTTGCCGAAGGCGATATTTTCCCTTACCGTACCCTTTTTAATCCAGGTGTCCTGAAGCACCATTCCGAAATGCCTTCTAAGGCTTTCGCGCGTGATATTTTTAATATCCTCGCCGTCCACGGTAATACTGCCTTTATCGACGTCATAAAATCTTAGGAGCAAATTTATAAGTGTGGTTTTGCCGCAGCCCGTGGGACCTACCACCGCGATTTTCCTGCCCGCATTGGCGAAAAAGTCAAAGCCCTCGATAAGCTTTTTATTCTTATCGTAGGAAAACGCCACGTCATTAAAGCCGACATTTCCTTTGGGATTATCGAGTGATTTATTGCCCTTGTCGGACACTTCGGGCAGCTCGTCAATAAGCTCAAAAATTCTGTCGGCACAGGCGAGCGCGTTCTGAAGCTCGGTTATAACCCCAGAAATCTCGTTAAAGGGCTTTGTGTACTGGTTTGAATAGGCGAGAAAGCTTACAAAGCCGCCCACCGTCATTACGCCGTTTACCGCGAAAATTCCGCCGACAAGCCCCACCACCGCGTAAATTATATTATTTATAAACCGCGTTGTCGGATTAGTAAGTGAGGAAAAGAAGATTGCCTTTAAGGAATAGCGGCGAAGCCGCTCATTTACCTCGTCAAAGTCACGGAGCGTTTTTTGCTCGCGCGAGAATGCCTGAACGGTCTTTTGTCCCGTTATCATTTCGTTTATAAAGGCTGTCTGCTCGCCACGCGTTTCCGACTGCTTTTTAAACATATCATAGCTTCTTTTGGCTATAAACCGTGCGGTAAAGAGTGAAAGCGGGGTTAATACCACAACTGCCAGCGCTAAAAGCGGCGAAATAGTCAGCATAAACACAAGGGTGACGATAACCGTTACGACCCCCGTGAAAAGCTGTGAAAAGCCTAAAATCAAGCCGTCCGCAAACTGCTCGGCGTCGGCAATTACGCGGCTTACAATGTCGCCGTGGGGGTGCGCGTCCGAAAAGGCGACAGGAAGAGCCTGCAGGTGGGAAAAGGCGCGGTCTCTGAGCTCACGCACCGTATTGTAGGCTATGCGGTTGTTAATAACGGTCATTAGCCAGTTAAGCACCGCACTTAAAACAGCGCAAATTAAAATACCGAAAAGCGCCTTTTTAACTATGGAAAAATTCACCCCGCCCACAGCGGCTATGCCGTCAATGGCGTTGCCCGCAAGCACGGGAATATAAAGGGTAAATATAACGCTTGCGACCGATATTATAAGGGACAGAACAAGGGAGACCTTAAAACGCCCGATAACGGCAAGCACCCGTTTTAAAACCGATTTGTTTTTCATACCCTTGCCGCCTCGCTTTCAAGCTGTGAAGCACAGATTTCCTTGTAAACCTCGCAGGTTTTTAAAAGCTCCTCGTTTGTGCCGATACCGACACACTCGCCCTCGTCAAGCACGGCGATAACGTCGGCGTTTCTTATCGCCGAAACCCGCTGTGACACGGTTATAACGGTGGTTGAAAAGTCGGTGTTTTTTAAAGCAAAGTTAAGCGCCGCGCTTGTTGCGTAGTCGAGGGCGCTTGCCACGTCGTCGAGTATCAGTATTTCGGGCTTTCTGACCAATGCGCGGGCGATTGTCATTCGCTGTCTCTGCCCGCCCGAAAGGTTTTTGCCCCCCTGCTCAATGCAGAAATCAAGCTGACCCGTTTTATCAAGTATCATCTGCTTAGCCTGTGCGGTATCTAACGCCTGCCATATTTCTTCGTCTGTCGCGTCGGGTTTTCCGAAGCGGATATTATCCCTAACCGTACCCTTAAAGAGCGTCTTTTTCTGGGAAACCACGCCTATTTTACTTCTGAGCGCGGTAATATCGTAAAGCTTTACATCAACGCCGTCAACAAGCACGCTCCCGCCCGTCACGTCGTAGAACCGAGGTATCAGGTTAATTAGCGAGCTTTTGCCCGAGCCTGTCGAGCCGATAATACTGACCGTCTGTCCCCGCTTAATTTTAAGGTTTATGCTGTTAAGCGCGTTTTCGCCCCCGCCGTAGGAAAGGGAGACATTATTAAATTCAATAGCATTTGGATTATTTCGGTCGCCCTCTTTAAGCTTGCCCGACGTCATATCGGGCTTAATATTCAGCACCGACTGTATGCGGTTTCCGCAGGCGACCGCCTTTGTGACGGTGATTATAAGGTTTGCAAGCTTTACAAGCTCAACCAAAATCTGTGACATATAGTTATACTGCGCCACAACGTCACCGCTTGTCGCCGCGCCTATATTTACCCTAAGCCCGCCTATATATATAAGCGCAATTATCGCTATATTGATTATAAGCACCGTTACGGGATTTAAAAAGGCGGAAATTTTGCCGACCGCAATCTGCATATCCGAAAGTGCGCGGTTTCGGGCGTTAAAATCGGAGATTTCCTCCTGCTCTTTACAAAAAGCGCGCACCACACGCGTTCCCGAAAGGTTTTCGCGGGTTTTCGCCAGTACACCGTCAAGCCTTTGCTGTACCTTGCGGTAAAGCGGAATACAGACAAGCATTACCGCGAAAATTATAACCGCCAGTATAGGTACGGCGACCGCGAAGACAAGCGCCGTGCTGACATCTACCGTAAACGCCATTATCACCGCGCCGAAAACGACAATCGGCGAACGCAAAACAAGACGGAAGGTAAGGTTTACCCCCGACTGCACCTGATTAATGTCCCCCGTAAGCCTTGTTATAAGGGTCGGCGCGCCCAGCTCGTCAAGCTGTGAAAAGGAAAGCTTGCCTATGTGGGAGAATACCGCATGCCGCACCTCGGCGGAAAAGCCCACCGCGGCTTTAGCGGCGAAATACTGTGCCGCAACAGCACAGGCAAGCCCCAGCACCGCAAAAACGCCGAGTACGCCGCACATCTTTAAAATATATAGCTTTTCTCCTCCCGCGATTCCGTTATCGATAATCAATGCTACTATGAGCGGCACGATAAGCTCAAAAACCGCCTCTGTAAGCTTGAAAAAGGGAGCTAAAATACTTTCCTTTTTATA
>CABVAD010000061.1 GCA_902496265.1 uncultured Oscillospiraceae bacterium | reverse complement strand
TCTTATTTGAAAGGAATTACAGTAAAGGAGCTTTTTGCCGAAAACGGCAGCTTAGGCTACGCGCTTTTAAAAACCGTAACCTATCCGTTTGAAGCGCTGAGCCTTATAAGCGATTATATTAAAAAGATAGGTCCGACCCTTGATACCGATATCTACGAGCAAAAGGGAGAAAACATATGGATTGCTCGGTCCGCCAAGGTCGCCCCGACAGCGAGCATAACAGGTCCCTGTATTATCGGCGAGCGTACCGAGGTGCGCCACTGCGCCTTTATACGCGGGAGCGCCCTTGTCGGCAACGACTGCGTTGTGGGCAACTCGACCGAGCTTAAAAACGTAATTTTAATCGATACCGTGCAGGTCCCGCACTACAACTATGTGGGCGATTCGGTCTTAGGCTCTCATTCCCATATGGGCGCGGGGTCTATTACCTCTAATGTTAAGTCGGATAAAACCCTTGTGGTGATAAAATCGGGGGACGAGAGGTATGAAACGGGTCTTAAAAAAATGGGAGCTGTCTTAGGCGACTTTGTGGAGGTCGGATGCGGCTCGGTGCTGAATCCCGGAACGGTAATCGGGAAAAACACCAACGTTTACCCCCTTTCCTCGGTTCGCGGGGTTATACCCGAAAACAGCATTTACAAAAAAGCGGGCGAGGTTGCTGGTAAGCGTTATGAGTATTGAAATATGGGACGTGCTTGACGAAAACGGAAAACCCACGGGCAAGACCGCTCTGCGGGGCAAGGGCGTTTTAAAATCGGGGGAATACCACCTTGTCGTGCATATATGGATTATGTCAAGCTCGGGGCAGTTTTTAATCCAACGCCGCGCCGACGATAAAAAGCTTATGCCGGGCGAATGGGCGGCGACGGGCGGAGCGGCAATTTCGGGCGAGGATTCCTTCGCCGCCGCAAGGCGGGAGCTTTTTGAGGAGCTGGGGATTAAATCCGACAGGGGAAGCCTTAAAAAGCTTGAAAGAATCAAAAGGCGCAACTCCCTGCTTGACGTTTGGGCTATTGTTTGCGATATTCCCGAAAACGAGCTTGTGCTTCAGCGCTCCGAGGTGTCGGAGGCGAAGTGGGTCACCGAAAAAGAGCTTCGTAAAATGATTGAGGACGGAAATTTCCACAACTACGGCAAGGAATATTTCGACAGTATTTTTAAAAGAATTAAAGATTTAAGAGGTGCGGTTTATGAGTCTTAAAACAGAGGGCGTTACCTGTGCAAGGTGTCACGCCTATCTCTTCGATGACGACGATATTGTTTACTGCCCCGTCTGCGGCGCGCCGCATCACAGGGACTGCTACAACGAGCTGGGTCACTGTGCGCTCGAGGAATTTCACGGCACGGATAAGCAGTACGATAAAATTAAAGCCGCCGAGGAAACCGTCCCCGCAAAGGAGGCGGGGAGGGGACATACGGGCGAAAACGCCGAGGGTAAAATCACCTGTCAGATGTGTCACGAAAGCTACGATTTTTCCCTTAACGCCTGCCCTAAGTGCGGCGCGCCCAACATTGCAAGGGCGGGCGGCAGCTTTGCAAGCTTCGACTTTTTAGGCGGCGTACCCGCCGACTGCGACATCGGCGAGGGTGTGACCGCCGACGAGGCAAAGCGGCTTGTGGCGGCAAATACCCCGCGGTATATTCCGAAATTCGCGGTTTTAAATAAAAAGAACCGCGTTTCCTGGAACTGGATGGCGTTTTTCTTCCCCTGCGGGTGGATGCTGTCGCGCAAGATGTATAAAAACGGAATTATCACAGGACTTTTAACCGTGATATCGTCGCTTTTATATCTGCCCTTAAGCAGCGCGATTTACAATCTGGGCTTCGCGGGGAACGAAACCTACGCCGACCTTGCAAATAATATCTACGCCCATATTTCGGATATCGGGGCGGCGGTTATAATTTTCGCTATGCTCGGCTTTGTTTTTAATACGGCAATACGCTTTGTTTCGGCGATTTTCGGGGACTATCTCTATAAGGGCTACACGATAGCCGCCGTGAAGAAAATCCGCGCCGAAAGCGAGGATATGGACTACGACTACCGAAAAAAGGGCGGGGTCAACATATTCCTGTTCCTTATAGGCGTTATGGCGGTGCAGTATCTGCCCGCGATTATCGCCGTATTTATATAAATTAGCGGGAGATAAATTACAGGGAGGAAGAAGTATGGATAAAAAAATCTGCTCCGAATGCGGAGTGGCAAACGAAAGCGAATATGTTTACTGCAAAAACTGCGGTGCGCCGCTTTCAAAGCCTGATCCGCAAAAGGAGTCCGAGTTTATCGGAAACGAAGCGCAGAACGAACCCAAAGCCGACGGCGGCTTTAATTCGGGTGCCGGCGCGGGCGGCTATACTCAGCCCGATTATACAGCGGCGGGTTACGGCACAGGTCAGTATTCGCCCTATAATACCTACACCGCTTACGCAATAGACGGTATTCCCGCCGAGGACGTTGCGTTTTTTGTGGGCAAAAAATCGGCGGAGATAATGCCTAAATTTATGAAAATGGAAATCACCCGCTCTAAGACGTCCTGGTGTTGGCCCGCCGCGATTCTGGGATTTCTTTTCGGTCCTTTGGGAGCGGCGCTGTGGTTCTTTTACCGTAAGATGTATAAAATCGCGCTTATACTCCTTGCGGCGGGAACGGTGATAACCTTTACGACCGCCGCACTTACCTATGATACAAATTCCGAAAGCATAAGCGGTATTTTTGAATCGATAACCGAGGGAGACGCTGAGGCATTGCTTGACGCCCTCGAAAACGCGGGGAGCGGAAAAACCGCACGCGATCTCTTAGCCTCGGGGCTTGACAACCTTGCAAGCCTTGCGGCCTGTGTGCTTTCGGGTCTTTTCGGCTTTTACGCATATAAAGACCATTGCGTAAAATCGATACGCGCATTTTTGCAAAACGGAATCGACCAAAGGTATTACCGAATGGGGCTCGCCTCTTTAGGCGGAGTTTCGGGCGGTATGCTGGCGGTGGGCATTATTTCAATGATAGTTATTCAGAATATCGCGTCTGCAATTACCGTAATGATTTCGCTGATATAAAATAATAAATGTAAAAAGAGGAGAAGTTATGAAAATTAAAAAAGCGATAATTCCCGCCGCGGGGCTGGGCACAAGAGTGCTTCCCGCATCAAAGGCGCTTCCCAAGGAAATGCTCCCGATTGTTGACAAGCCCGCCATACAGTATATCGTCGAAGAGGCGGTAAGGGCGGGAATAACCGATATTCTCATAATCACTAACCGCGGCAAGGGGGTTATCGAGGATCATTTCGACCATTCGGTTGAGCTTGAGGCAATGCTTGAAAGGCGCGGAAATACCGAGATGCTCGAAACGCTTGACAGGGTTGCAAACCTCGCCAATATATACTACATACGCCAAAAGGAAACAAGGGGACTCGGCGACGCAGTGCTTCGCGCTAAGGAATTTGTAGGCGGTGAGCCGTTTGCCGTGCTTTACGGCGACGACGTTATTGTAGGCGACCCGCCCGCCATAGGCGAGCTGTGCGAGGCTTACGAAAAATACGGAAAAAGCGTTGTCGGCATAAAAGAGGTCTCCGACGAGCTTATTGTCAAGTACAGCTCCTTAAAACTCGAACAGCTTGACAGCAAAAATTACGCGGTCAGCGATATGATCGAAAAGCCGAGCCTTGATAAGAAATTTTCCAATTACTCAATTCTCGGCCGCTGTGTGCTGGATAACGAGATTTTCAGCATTTTAGAGAATACTCCCTTGGGCGTGGGCGGCGAGCTTCAGCTTACCGACGCTATGCGCGAGCTTGCGGTAAAATACGGTATGATAGGCGTGGATTTCAGCGGCGTGCGCTATGATATGGGCAACAAATTCGGCATTTTAAAGGCTAATATCGAGGTGGGTATTAACCACCCCGAAATCAAGGAGCAGTTAAGGGATTACTTAAAGGAGCTTGCAAAAACGCTGTGACGGGCTATACCACTTTACTTCTCGACCTTGACGACACCCTGCTTGATTTTAAGGCGGCGGAGGCTAAGGCGATACGGAAGGTGCTTAAAAACAACTCCCTGCCCTCAGATGATGAAGCGGTCTGTACATATTCAAGGATTAACAAAAGCTTTTGG
This sequence comes from uncultured Oscillospiraceae bacterium, assembly GCA_902496265.1. Classification (GTDB taxonomy): domain Bacteria; phylum Bacillota; class Clostridia; order Oscillospirales; family Acutalibacteraceae; genus UBA737. The sequence goes on along the minus strand of CABVAD010000061.1, from coordinate 2,979 downwards.
GAAAGCTTTGAACGGGGCGAAATACCTAAAAGCGCCATATTTACAGGGCGTTTTAAAAGGCTTTTAGAGGTTTTCGGCTGTAAGGGCGACCCCGACGCGCTCTCCGCGGAGTACGGCAGGGGTCTTTCCGAGGGATACTTTACGGTCGAGGGGGCGTTTCAGATTCTCGATTATCTGCGAAAGCAGGGCTATAAGCTCTACGCCGCAACAAACGGGCTTTCCGCAACTCAAAACCGCCGCATAGCAGGCTCGGGTCTCGCGCCCTATTTTGACAGGGTTTTTGTCTCTGAGGACTCAGGGTATCAAAAGCCCGAAAGGGAGTATTACGATTACATTATTTCGAATATTCCCGAAAAGGACAGGCGAAAAATCCTGATTGTGGGCGACAGCCAAAGCTCTGATATTTTAGGCGGAATAAACGCGGGGATAGATACCTGCTGGTACAATCCCGCGGGGCTTGAGCCGAAATACAAATCAAAATTTGAGATTTGCTCCCTGTCGGAGCTTGAAAAAATATTGTAACCGCATAAAAAACGGAGCATCAGACGATGCCCCGTTTTTTTCATTCCTTGACCTCGGGAAGTCCCGCGACGCTTGTAAGCAACGACAGAAGTCCTGCTAAGAGCGAAGCGGAGATTACCACCCGCCAGTCCACCGCCGACAGCACCGCCGAGGTGCCGATGGTAGCTATCGCTGTCTGTGCCACGGTTTTCACCGCGCGGACAGCCGCCGCCTTAAGCCATTTTGCAGCGTTTTTGTTCATTTTTTATCCCTCCTTAAAATCATACACCGAGAATTTTCTTCCAGGTGTTTATGCCAACAGCGCCGTCAGCTGCAAGTCCCCTTGAGCGCTGATAGCCTTGTACAGCCGCTTTTGTCTTTGCTCCGAATAATCCGTCGGCCTTCACTCCGACCTTATTCTGAACAATTTTAGTAAGGTTTTTGTTGGTATATACGGTGCGCTGTTTGCATACCGCGGCTTTTGCAACGGTCTCGCACTCCTTACCCCATTTGCCGTCCGCGCCGTATTTCGGAAATTTATACCCGTCTGCGATTGCGGCTCTCTGCCAATTCAAAACCGCCGTATTTACGGTTGATATAGGCTTGCTTTCTCCCATATAACCCCTTACAAGGTTAAGGAAATAATCCCAGCCGTAGTCGTCGAGGGTGCGGTGCGGGCAATGCTTGTTTGCGTAGTCGGCGTGCTTTGTAACCTTATCAATGCCCCAGCCGTAGTCCGCAAGGAGCTTTGCGGTAAGTAGGGCGGCGTTTTTCTGCGCCGCTTCAAACCTCTCCCCGCCCGATTTTGAATAGCAAATTTCAATTGCAATACCTTCGCGGTTGCCTTTGCCGTTGCCGTCTCCCGCATGCCACGCGTTGCGGTTAAGGGCTATACCCTGCACAGCCTCCTTATCGTCGACCGCAAAGTGAAACGAAACCTCCTTTTTGTTTTTGTGCATATACGCGATTTCGTCCGCCGCGCTCGCGTCATTCGCGGTGTTATGTATTACTATGCGCGTAGGGGTCATAGTATTCGGACATTTAATTCTTACCTTGTCGCTCGGACATTCGATTTTTTTAACTTTTACCATTTTAAACTTCTCCTAATTATTCGGTTTATGTAATTCCTCAAGATCCGCAACGCGGTGGTTTACGACCTTTACCTGCTCCTCTATTACAGGTATTCGCCGCGCGAAGCCGTTATGCATACGCACCTCGCGGGTAAGCTCGCTTATGCGCTCGTCGGTTACCGCCTGGGCGGTTTTCATGTCGTTTTGCATTTTGCTGTTTGCACGGCTGTTTGTGATTATTACGCCGACGAGCGAAAGCACGCCGACAATCACCGCCGCCCCCGCCGATATCAACGCCTCGCTCATTTCGTCACCTCCCCGTGCCGTAATTTTCCTTTGATATAATAAAAAAGAGGGACACCCCCTCTTTTGTAAACCTTTATTGCAAAAAAAATTCCGTCCCGCCGAAAATCAGCGGGACGTAGATTGTTTTTTGTGTTATTTACTTTGTAAAACCAATTAACTTAAGCCATTTTTCAAGGCTTTCAAGCCACGCGCTTGCGTGGGCGAGTCCGTTATCAACCGTGCCGAGGGTCTGCGCGTCACAGGTTGATGAGCCGTGACCGCCGTATGGATATATATGAAGCTCAAACGGCACCTTATGCTCGCTGAGCGCCCTTGCGTATAAAAGGCTGTTCATAACAGGCACGCAGCCGTCCTCCGCGGTGTGCCATATAAAGGCGGGCGGGGTGGTATTCTTAACGTTGCGATCGCAGGAGAAGTAGTTGGTTTCTTCGGGGGAAATATCTTTTTTACCCAGCAGATTGTAAAAGCTGCCCATATGCGCGTGGGCGGGGTCGGCTGTTATTACGGGATAGCAAAGCACCGAGGCGTTAACGCTCTTGCTTTCGGGGAAAACCTCCCTTACCTCCTTGCAGTCGAACATTGTCGAATAATGGGCGGCAAGGTGACCTCCCGCCGAGAAGCCGATAATTGCGATTTTAGAGGTGTCGCAGTTCCATTTGTCAGCGTTTTTGCAGATAAGCTCCATTAACGCCGCAACCTCGCGAAGCTGGGTCGGGAAACGGTGGGGAGCGACGGAATATGTAATAGTAAACACGTTATAGCCCTGCGGCAGGAACTGGAGCGCTATAGGCTCAGCCTCCCGCTGGGAGCACATACCGTACCCTCCGCCGGGGCAGACCACCATACAGGGTCTTTTATCGTTTTCACGGTGCATTTCGGTCATATTGTAGGGAAGATAGGCTTCAACGGTCGGGTCGCATCCGTCCTCACCCAAAAACGGATAATATTCCTTTAAATGCAAAACTTCATATTTCATAGCAATTCTCCTTTCGACTGCTTTTCCATATATTAGCACACTGAAATTGCGATGTCAAGCGTATGCTGCTGTTTTTCCGGAGCTTCTTGCTATTTTGAAAATATATGCTATAATATAGAAAAAGGA
>CABVAD010000060.1 GCA_902496265.1 uncultured Oscillospiraceae bacterium | reverse complement strand
GACAGAACAAAACAGCGGAATATCATAATAACCGCGATAGTATTAACCGCCGCCGCGGTGATAATTCTCTTAACAGCGGGCTTTGCCGCAAGAGACCGCGATTACGAACCGTCAAGCTGGGTTTTAAAAGCCTACGGCAACAGCGTAGCGCTCTATAACGGAGATGAAGTAGCGGCGGTTTACGGCGATATTGTGCTTGACAATCTGCCGCCCGAGGATATAAAAATCCTCGAAAACGGCATAGCCTTCCCCACCCGCGAGGAAGCCGAGCAGGCGGTCGAGGATTATGACGGATAAATTTAATTTATTTTCCTACACAGAATCGGCGGAAAATTTCGTCGGTAACCTCGTTTGTCACCCGCTTACCCGTAAGCTCGAAAAGGGCGGAGAGCGCGTCGTCCGCGCAAACCCCTACCGCGTCCATAGTACAGCCGCCTTTAAGCGCGTTTATCGCCTCGTTTACGCCGTCAAGCGCCCTTACGGCGCAGTCGCGCTGGCGCTCGTTTAAAAGCACCGCGCTGTCGGGGTCAAGGTCGGCTGTTCCCGCAGCTTTAGCAATAGCATCACACAGCGTCTCATAGCCGTCCCCCTTTTTCGCCGAGGTTTCTACAATTTTAAATCCCTCGAAAACCGATTTGTCAAGCCTACAAGACAAATCGGTTTTATTTATTATAACTATAACATTTTTCCCGCGTATACTCTCTATCAGTGCGTAATCGTCCTTATCAAGCGGTTTTGTGCAGTCGAAGACCGCGAGTATAAGCCCCGCGGTATTAAGCCGCTGTTTTGCGCGGTCAACGCCTATGCTTTCCACCGTATCGTCGGTATCGTGTATACCCGCGGTATCCGCAAGGCGAAGTACAATATCCCCTACCGTCACGGTTTCCTCAATAATGTCGCGGGTAGTGCCCGCAACCTCGGTCACGATAGACCGCTCCGCACCGCTTAGCATATTCATAAGGGTGGATTTTCCCACATTCGGCTTGCCGACAATAGCAGTATCAATGCCTTCCCTTAAAATTCTGCCCGCGTCATAGGTTGAGAGCATTTTTTTAAGCGCTGTTTCGGCGTTTTCAAGCATTTTAAGGAAATTTTTGTAATCCAGCCCCTCTATATCCTCGTCGGGATAGTCGGAAAAGGCGGCAATCGACGCGTCCAATGCAACCAAATCGCGCTCTATTTCCTCGATTTTCTCGCTGACCTTTCCTATATGCGCGGCGCGTGACAGGAGGAGCTGTGCCTCGGATTTTGCGGAGATCAGCCCCATAACACTTTCCGCCCTTGTAAGGTCGGTTTTGCCGTTTAAAAAGGCGCGCTTTGTAAATTCCCCCGCCTCGGCGGAAAAAGCGCCGTTTTTGAGTATCAATCTAAGTACCTCGCGAAGCATTATTCTGCCCCCGTGTACCGAAATTTCGACAACGTCCTCCCCTGTATAGCTTTTAGGCGCGCGGAAAACAAGGGCAACCGCGTCGTCCAATACCCTTTCTCCGTCCTTTATTTCGCCGTATGCCGCGCGGTAGCCCGATAAATCCGAGAGCTTTTCCCCCGAAAAAGCAAAAAACACCTTATCGGCAATACTCAGCGCCGACTCACCCGAAATTCTTATAACCCCAATCGAGCTTTCGCCCATCGGCGTGGCGATAGCCGCTATTGTACGGTCGGACATTGACCCACTTCCTCAATCAGTATTAACAGTAGATATTTTAACACAAAATACGTTTTGTTTCAATAGTGCAAAAAGCGGGATTGGGCGTTTGCCCAATCCCGTGCCTGTTTAAAAGCCTGAGCGCCTATTTGCGGCAGCCCTCGTTTGCGTTTTCCCTTAAATTTCTTTCGTCATACACACTTTCAAATTCCCTTTTAATTATCCGACCCGAGTCATTAACAGTATATGTGAAAGCGGACAGGGTGCTACTTCATAAACTCATACATTGCACGGTAGCACATATATACGTCGAACTTAGCGGTGGTCTCAAACGGCGCGTGCATTGAAAGTACGGGAACTCCGAGGTCGATCACGTCAACCCCCATATTAGCAATAAACATAGCGACAGTACCGCCGCCGCCTATGTCCACCTTGCCGAGCTCCCCGGTCTGCCAGATAATTCCCGCCTTATCGAGCATAGCGCGAATCTCGGCGACATACTCCGCTGATGCGTCTGAAGTACCCGACTTTCCTCTTGAGCCTGTATATTTGGTAACCACAACGCCGTAATTTAAGAAAGAAGCATTTTTGCGCTCCATAACGTCCTGAAATGTCGGGTCTATCCCCGCGTTAACATCGGCGGAAAGGCACTTTGAATTTCTGAGCGCTTTTGTCACGTCGCCCTCCTGCATTTTTGCAAGGTCTCCTATAACAAAGCGTAAAAAGTCGGATTCAAGCCCCGTATTTCCGACAGAGCCTATCTCCTCCTTATCGGTGAGAATGGCGAGCGCGGTCTTCTGCGGGTTTTCAACCTCCAAAACGGCGGTAAGCGCGGGATAGGCGCAAACGCGGTCGTCCTGACCGTATGAGCCGATAAGCGAACGGTCAAAGCCTATGTCGCAGGACTTGTAGGCGGGGACAAGCTCCAATTCGGCGGAGAGGAAATCCTCCTCGGTAACGCCGTATTTTTCATTCAAAAGCTTTAGTATATTAAGCTTTACAAGCTCGCTTCCCTTATCGTCCTTAAAGGGGTGGCTGCCGACAAGGACATTTAATTCCTCGCCCTTTATTCCCTCGTTTAAGGTACGCTTTACCTGCTCGGAGGCTAAATGCGGCAAAAGGTCGTTGATTACAAACTTAGGTTCATTGTCATTTTCGCCGATAGATACTTCCTTAACCGTGCCGTCCTTTAAGGCAAAAACGCCGTGGAGGGCAAGAGGAACGGTAGTCCATTGATATTTCTTGATTCCGCCGTAATAGTGGGTTTTAAAAAGCGCTAATTCAAGGTCTTCATAAAGCGGATTCGGCTTTAAATCAAGGCGGGGGGAATCAATATGCGCCGCGGTTATATTAACCCCCTGCTCGACAGGTTCTTTGCCGATAACCGCCAAAGCTAAGGTCTTGCCGCGGTTATTAATGTAAACCTTATCACCCGCGTTATATTTCTTACCGTAAACAAATTCGGTAAAGCCCTTTTCTTTTGCCAAAGAGACTGCCGTCTTTACCGCCTCGCGCTCGGTTTTAGCATTATCAAGAAAGCTTTTATAGCCCTCACAGTATTCGTCCGCCTTTTTTAAGGTTTCCCCGTCTGATACAAGTCTTCCGTTTTTGCGCTTATAAAAAAGGCTTTCCTTTAATTCCTCTGATTTCGATTTTTCTGACATTGTAAATTACCTCCCGTAATTTCCTTTAATATATCGGAAAAGCGTTTTAAAAACGCATTCTCGTCGCCGTTGTTGTATAAAACATAATCTGCGCGTTCTCGGTAAAATTCCTCGTCCTTACCCGCGTTTATTCGGGTCTCGGCCTCTTTTAGTGTTAGATTATCCCGCGCGATTATACGCTTGAGCCTTATATCCCTGTCGGCTAAAACCGCGAAGGTTTTATTGCAGATTTTATTAATTCCGCTCTCAAAAAGGGTCGGCGCGTCAAGCAAGGTATCCCGTCCTACCGCCTGTTTGATAACTAAGTCGGCAATATAAGGCAAAATGGTTCTGTTGAGCAGGTCTGTGCTTTGCTTATCCTTGAAAGCTTTAGCGGCAAGCGCTTTTCGGTTAAGCGAGCCGTCGGGCAGTAAAATTTCCTCTCCGAATACCGAAACGAGCGCCTTTAAGCCCTTAGTTCCCTTTTGCGTGGCTTCTCTTGCGGTTTTGTCGCAGTCAATCACCTGAAGCCCGAAATCCTCGGCTAGCCTTGACGCACTGCTCTTTCCCGAGCCTGTCGGCCCTGTAAGTCCGATTACAATACTCATATTTTTATCACCCTGAATGCCGCCGCGCGGATAAGGCGGTTATAGACTGCAAGCCCCACTCCGCTTTTTGAGGGCGCGTGAACGTAAATCTCCTGAACGCCCAAATTATCCGCACTGCGCAAAACCGAAAAAACGCTGTGCGCGAGTGTGGCTTCGTCGCTCGCAGTACCGTAGCAAAGCTTAGGTACGGTTATTTTGCTTTCCTCTTCGCGGAAGCATACCGCGGCGGCATTTTCCTTTGAATTGACAAAATTGGCAAAGCTCTCCGAACTGCCCTCAACAAGATACGTTTCGGTTTTCGGGGCGTAGTGCTTATATTTCATACCGGGGGAAGCGACCCTTTCCCCGTTCTTCGGTTCTGAAAGCACCGCGTTATCGACGGTAATATCAGGGAAAATCTCCCTTAACTGCTCAACGGTTACAGCGCCCGGTCTTAACAGGCGCGGCGGGTTTGTAACAAGGGTAATAACGGTTGATTCAACCCCCACCTCGCAGTTGCCCGACATTACAACCGCGTCGATTTTGCCGTCAAGGTCATCTAAAACATACTGCGCCGAGGTAGGACTCGGTCTTCCCGAGGTGTTTGCAGAAGGGGCGGCAAGCGGAACGCTTTTTTTAATTATCTCCCGCGCCGTTTTGTCGGACGGCATTCTTACCGCAACGGTATCAAGCCCCGCCGAAACGCCGGCGGGGATTTTATCTGTGCGCTTAAAAATCATTGTAAGAGGTCCGGGCCAAAACCTTTTCGCCGCCGCAAATGCTGAATCGGGTATATCCCTTGCAACCGTTTTTAGGTCATCTATATCCGCAATATGGACAATAAGCGGATTGTCCTGCGGTCTGCCCTTAGCAAGAAAAACTTTTTTAACGGCGTTTTCATCATATGCAGACGCCGCAAGTCCGTATACCGTCTCGGTCGGGATTGCGACAATTCCGCCCTTTTTGAGTATTTCCGCCGCGTGTTCTATGCCATTTTCATCGGCTTTAAGCCTTTTTGTCAGCATTAAAATTATCCCTCGTTTTCCGCCTTTAACGCTTCGGTTCTGTAATATGTGGTAAGCGCGTCCACAACCTCGTCAAGATCGCCGTTTAAAATCTGATCCAGCTTATAAAGCGTAAGACCTATTCTGTGGTCGGTGACCCGTCCCTGCGGATAGTTGTAGGTGCGGATTCTCTCGCTCCTGTCGCCTGTTCCGACCTGCGATTTACGGTCGGAGGCTATCGCCTCATCGTGTTCTCTTTGTGCCGCGTCAAGCAGGCGGGAACGCAGTATTTTAAGGGCTTTATCCTTATTTTTAAACTGGCTTCGCTCATCCTGACATTCTACAACCGTGCCCGTCGGAATATGTGTAACCCTTATCGCTGAGGAGGTCTTGTTAATGTGCTGACCGCCCGCGCCTGATGAACGGAAGGTGTCTATCTTAAGGTCGGCGGGGTTGATTTCCAGTTCCACGTCCTCCGCCTCGGGCAATACCGCCACGGTTACGGTCGAGGTGTGAATACGCCCCTGCGTTTCGGTATCGGGCACTCTTTGCACGCGGTGAACTCCGCTTTCGTATTTAAGGCGGGAGTACGCCCCCGCGCCCTCTATCATAAACACAATTTCTTTATAACCGCCAAGCTCGGTTTCGTTGGCGTTTATTACCTCAATGCTCCAGCGTTTTGACTCGGAGTACATTGTATACATTCTGTAAAGCGTGCCCGCAAAGAGCGCCGCCTCCTCGCCGCCCGCTCCGCCGCGGATTTCCACAATAACGTTTTTATCGTCGTTCGGGTCTTTAGGGAGAAGCAAAATTTTAAGCTCCTCAGAGCATCTTTCAATATCCGCCTTGGCGGCCTTAAGCTCCTCCTCGGCAAGCTCCTTAAAATCCTTGTCAAGTCCGCTCTCGGAAAGGATTTCGAGCGCCTCCTTTTCGGAAGTCTTAGCCGCTGTATACTCGCGGTATTTTTCGACTATCGGAGTAAGCTCCGCGTGTTCCTTCATAAGTTTTGTGAAAAGCGCGTTATCTCCCGCCGTCTCGGGACGGGATAACTCCACCGCTATCTGTTCGTAACGGTTTACAACCGTTTCAAGCTTATCAAACATTATTCCTCTCCGTCCGCCCTGATTATTTTTTTAAGGCTCTTTTCCGCCTTAACCCTCGGCACCATTACCTCTCTGCCGCAGCCGTCGCACCTTAAGCGAAAGTCCATTCCTATTCTTGTGACCGTAAAGGTATTAGCCCCGCAGGGGTGCTTTTTCTTCATCAAAAGCCTGTCGCCAACTTTTATATCCATTAATATATCCGCCTTTTTATTCGGGATAGGTAAAACGCCTGTCTTTTATAAGGCTTTCCCTGTATTTTCCGATATAATATTTTGCCATATTAAGGTTTTGCTCGGAGTAGTTTCCGCACTCGGCAGGTGTCGCCCCGGGAATTTCACCCTCGTAGGAAATAATAAAATCGCACATATCCCTAACAAGCGGAAATATGTCGCCGGCGGTCAAATCGCCGAACATAACAAGGTAACAGCCTGTTCTGCAACCCATGGGTCCGAAATAAACAACGCTGTCCTTTTTATCGCCCGAGCGAAGAAAGGTAGCTCCGAGATGCTCTATTGTATGGAGCGCGGGCATATCAATAACAGGCTCTCTGTTAGGCGCGGTAATTCTTAAATCAAAGGTTGTGACGGTAACGGAGTCCCTTTTATCCTTTCTTGAAACATAAAGCCCGGGCAGGAGCTTTATGTGATTTATCATGAAGCTTTCAATTTTTTCCACCCAGATCACCTCTTATTTTGAAACAATCCGTTTTACAAGCTTAATTATCTCGCACAGCGGAACGATAAGGAATGAAAGCAGTAACGATAACGCAAACTGCTTAAGGGTAAGGGTCGTCATTCCGAAAACATAGCCCGCGGGCGTGAGTACCAGGAAAACCATTATGAAGAGGGTCAGCGCGGCGGCAAAATTCAAGAATCTGTTTGAGAAAAGCTTTTTGCTTATAAGTGTTCCCTCAAGCTTGCTGTTGTAGCAATGGAAAATCTGCGACATACCGAGTACTGCGAACGCCATTGTCACAGCGTCAGCCGCGCCCGCCTTCGCCCCCAGCGAAAAGGCGATAAGGGTCATAACTGCGATAAAAATGCTTTGAAGCGCTATCGAAGCTACAGCACCTAAATCAAAAAGCTTTCCGAGAGAGGTATAGGGCTTGCGCTTCATAGCCGAATCCTCCGCCCTCTCCATACTGAGCGAAATGG
>CABVAD010000059.1 GCA_902496265.1 uncultured Oscillospiraceae bacterium | reverse complement strand
CTTTTCCGCCGTATCCGTTAGCATAGTTAAGAGGCTTCTTTTCAATATAAAAATATACCCTTTCGGTCGGAATGGTAACCTCCTTTGAAGGATTCCAATACTCCATATCCTCAAGGAACTCGATCGTTTCGGTATGGCGGCCGTATTTTTCTATCATTCGAAGCTCGTCATTGGCGGAAACGATGGTCCATTTGTTGTTTTGCCCCTTGTTATCCTTTAAAATATTAGTGGTGCAAAGAATAGCCTCGTTCATTTCAAGACTTCCGCCGCCGAAAGAACCCCTTACCCAGTTATATTTAATACTGCAGACAATCAGCGACACCGTAAGCGCAAGCCCCACCGCCTGCTGCACCCTTGGCAAACGGCAGATAAAAACAAGGCTTACCGCGCCGTCCAGCGCCATTACAATGATAACGGGTATAAGATAGGCAAAATATATACATACTCGGTAAGGCTCCATAAGCATCGGCCATCCGAGAGAGCCGCTCACCAGCACCAGCCCTAAAATTATTTCCGCCGAAATAACAGAAATAATTCCCGCGCCCCTGTCATGCTCAAGGAATATATAAATAAGACCGATTAGCGCCGCCGCGGCTATTCCGTACAAAACCCGGTTCATATCAGAAAGCTTAAAGGCGGTTTGCGCCGACCCCCATAAAAGCTTTTCCCTGTACTTCCAGCCAATCCAGAGGACAAATGCAGGCGGTATCAGGGTATAAATCCTGAGTCTTATTTTACGAAATTTAGAATAGGTAGGAACTTTTTTATTTTCAAAAGAGATTTTCCCGCTTTTTATTCCGCGGATTATCAAGAGTATTCCGCCCGCCGTAAGCGCGACCGCGCCGATACAGATAATTCTGAATATCAGAACGGTATAATCTCTCAGTCCTATAACGTTCATCGCCCAGTACATAGAGCCCTGGAGCGACTTACCCGTAAGAAACGCCGCCGCCATCGGAAGAAACGCCAGCAAAAGGCTTAAAATTCCCGAAAGCATAACCCTTAGAAAATACTCTTTTCTGAAAAACAGATAGCCGTAGCCAACCGCAATTCCTATGCAAATTATCCCTGCAATTATAGTATCATAAAAATGCGAAGTAAGGGTCAGCGAAAAGCTTAAGGCGAAACCCAAAAGATACCATGACGACCTGCACCGAATGAGATTAAAGCCGCTGTCAAGCTCCGCGTTCCTCGCACTGAAAAACTTCATAAGAAATAGAACAGACGGCAGGATATACAGCATACCGAATTCCTGCGGAAGGGTTGAGCCGTATCTCAAATACGAGGTACCGACAAAAAACCTTGCGCCGACAAACATCATTGCTCCGATATAGGGCAGAAACTTATTTTTGCAAACGCCCCTTAAGAAAAGCAGGAGCATAACCGCTATCATAGCGAACTGAACAAGCCAGAACAAACGCAAGGTAACATACGCGGGAATACCCATCATTACCGAAAGATAATAGAACATACAGTGCATACCCATCGGATAAATTCCCGCGATATATATATTGTTGTCGATAAGTCCGTTTATCCAGTAGTTATGCACGGGAATATCAGACGCGCCGTAGCCCCAGTTATTAAGTATTCCGGACCCGCAAACGCCCCACACAAGCGCCGTAAAAATCACGACGAAGGGTAAAACAGCGTAGTTTTCTTTCACCAGACGTCCAATATTTCGGAACACAACCCTAAGAAAAACCTTAATTTCCTGCCATCTGTGCCTTATAAAGGTTTTAAAGCCGATTTCGCGCTGAACATAATTTCCGACCTCGCCCGCGACCTTTTTTATATATGCAATCACGGGGATATTATAAGACCTTACAATAAGTAAAACGGCGGGAACAAATGTAAAAATAAAAAGGGTTGCGCGGTAGGAGATGTGTAAAATCTCTAAAACCTGCACCAAGTTTATAACATAAAAATTACCGACTGTAAAATAAATCAAAAACCGCTCAGGGGCGGGAAAACCCTTTACCTTGCGGTAAAAAACAAGAGCGGGAAGTACTACCGTAAATCCGATATATCCGATAAACAGCTCAATAAACTGAATTACATTTAATGCAGACATAGACATCGGATAACTTCCCCCTCTCTTGTTAATTTTTAAGGCTCAGCAAGGCAAGACAGCATCTTCTGAGAGTCAAATTACTAAGCCAGATTTTCTTGTAAATCCTGTACCAACGTGTTTTTTCGTCAACATAACGCCCGTTTATATAAAAGCCCTTTGCCACGGCAATAATTTGATTCTTATTCACCCGCTCGGCGTTCTTAAACTGATGATCGCCTAAAACGGTGAAAAGCTCCCCGCTTTCGGCTTTTATTATGCGGTGAAGCACAAGCGTACCGTCATTTTTCTTATAAAGAACAACGTCTCCTTTTTTTAATTGCTTTTCGCCGTTTGCCGCAAGCTCTACGAGGGTTTTCCCCTCCTTTAAGAGAGGGAGCATACTTGTCCCCTCGGTCGGCACGACCGCACAGCCCAGTTCCTTAAGACAAAGCTCTATATTTTTCATTCTTCCAGCATATTGCAGGATTCAAGCTCGGACAAAAAGGCGTCCAAGTCCGCCTTTGCAGTACCGGGCTCTACCCCGTATTCCTCTGCCAGCGCCGCCGCCAAGCTCTCCCTGTCGGTCTCCTCACGGAGCATTTTGCAGACAAACTCGCCTGTATGATTAAGCGCAATCATACCGTTAAAGCCAATATCCCTTTCGGGCGGAGGTACAAGCACGGCGTTTCCGTGTACCCGTCTTAAAATATGACCCTCTATAAGGCGCATATCGGTCACTTCCCGTTTTGTTTTATTCTATCGTTGTATTTGTTCCGCCCATTAAATCGTTAAGCGCGGCCGCCGCATATTCAGCGATAGGCTCTACAATACCGCTTTCGGTTAAAATGCGGTCGTTATCGTCAAACCTGTAAATCTTGGTTTTAGGCGGTTCGTATGCAAGTTGTTCCCTGTTCATCAAAATCGCTTTCCTTTCATGGCATTATAAGACATTTCAGCGGCTTTCGGGTCGCCGGTACAGCTCATCTCAAATATATCCGCCCTTTCGACAACCCTGCCTATCATATCAAGCAAAAGCGTCATATCCTCGCTGTCTTTAGGTCGGTAGGTGTTGTTAAGGGTTAAAGCAATCGCCCTCTCGCTGTCAACGCGTGTAATACTGTTTTCATTTCCCTGCTTTAAAAAGCATATTGCGCGAAGAGGTACTCCGCGGTTTACCTGTAAATCCGTTTTTCCCGCAAAGGGAGTACCCCACGCAGTAATACCTTCCTTTTCGGGGAAAATAACGGGCTTATCATCATTTAAAATATAACTGCCCTGAAACCTTTTAAGCCACAGGGCGGTGTGGGTCGATTTTCCCATACCCGACGGCGCTGAAAAAAGATAGGCTTCACCGTCATACACAACCGCGGACGCGTGCAGAAAAAATCTTCCGTGCGGTATTATTGCCCGGCAAAACGCCGCGCTTGAGCAGATATATTCCCTGTCTTCCTCTGTGCGCTTTTGAAGCTCGGAATATTTTTTGCACGACAAATCGGGATTTATCCGCAAGTTAGGCTCGCCCGAAGATTTGTATGTTTCGCTCTGCCTTATAAGACGGCCGAATTTCGGATTCATCTCAACCTTAAGACCCGCGATTTCATATATCATTCTTCGGTTTCACCTCTTTGCCGATGTTTTGCCTGTCCGTTATCTGACATCTAATGTCTACCGTCTAAAATCTAACTTCGTAGGGGCGACCGTCGGTCGTCCGTTATGTATACTCAATTTGAGAGCGGACGGGCAATGCCCGCCCCTACGCTCGGTAAATTTATTTCGGATAATGCGAATTAGCCTTGTAATTACCCGCGGCGGTATTAACCACGCCGTTATCGTTGGTAACCTGTGTACCCTCCTTACCGTTTACCGTGATTGTCGCGGTAGCTCCCGGGGCGTAGAGATTATCTATTATAAAGCCGTAGGTTGTGTTTGCTTCAAGCCCAGTCGCGTCCCAATAATAGGTAAGGGTTGTAGCGCCGCTTATCTTTTGAATACTTCCCTTGTTGTACTTAACACCCGAGCTGTCGGTCAATATTGAAGTACCGTTTCCTTTAAAGCCACCTGTTCCTCCGACCTTTACATAGGCAGAATCGGGAACGGTTACGGTAATTTGTATCGTATTGACATTTGTCATACTTCCTATACTGTACTTAAATCCCGTGGAGATTGTATTGCCGTACTTATTGTCAAGCCCGTAATATTCAGTGTTCTTCCCCGTTCCCGCATTTCTGCCGTCAAAGACGGAGGGAATCTGCGTATTTGCACTTTCTGCTACAAAGGAAAGATAAACCTGATTTTCCACGTTTGTTTTAATTTCAAACCTTGCGTAGTAGGTAACATTGTTTGTAGCCGAGGTTGTGGTGGTCGAATAGGTCGCGTTTGTACTTAACTGATTACCGCTCGAATCATACCAGCCGAGAAACCTGTAGCCCGAATTTGCGGTTGCTCTAGAGCTTGCCGTGGCGTTTGCAATATCCGTAACCGAAGCGACAGATACCTTACCGCCTACCGTATCGGTCTTAAAGCTGCCGTTTGCTTGCTTTGTCTGTGCGGCAAACTTTACGGTATAAGCCGTTTGGAACCGCGCGTAATAGGTAGCGTCGCCCGTCGTGGTGTAGCTTATTGTCACGCCGTCATTTATAAGCATAGTATCGGCAACCTTATTGCCGTCCTTATCGTACCAACCGACAAATTTGTAGCCCGTACCCGCTGTCGCGGTGGAGCTTATCGGAGTTCCGACCGCGTCGGTATAGGTATAACGCCCGAGAGTTCCGATTTTATCGTCCTCTGTATCTTCCCAGTTGTCCCCGTTCTTTACCTGACGGATATAGGTTTGGGTAACGCTGTTCGAAAATCTTGCGTAGTAGGTGTTAACGCTTTCCTTTGTTTCAACATAGCTGTATTCGGTGTTTGTGGTAACCAGATTGCCCTCTGCGTCATACCAACCCTCAAAGGTGCAACCTTCCTTTGCGGTTGCCTTAACAGTTATTGTTTCATCGGTTTTGGCGTGATAGGCTATACCGCCGTTAGTATTATATGCGGCGTTATAATTTTCATCCGAGGTGTCGGATACGCTTGTGATTTCAACCGTTCCGCCGGCAGTTGAATCCGTGTATGTTGTGCCGCTGCCTACCTGCGGAATAAACGCCTGTCTCCAACGCCATTGCGCCACTAAGGTAAGACCCTTATGAACATTAGCGTAGGCTTTGGTTTCGCCGTTATCGGTCCAGGTTACGCCTGTGACCTCGCTGTTTTCATTGTTTTCTTCTTTATATTTGAGTGTCTTGGTTAAAGATGCTTTGCCATCGTAAATCTTAAAATACTGTGCTGCTGATTGTTCTGACGCATTTTCAAGAGAATAATCGCAGGCTATGGTATGCTCTGCATGGAGCACCAAACTTCCTAATTTGTCTTTGTTTACTATATCATCACGTGTACTGTCTACAGTATCTCCCGTAAGCAGCCAACCCATAAATTTCCAACCGTCATTTTGCCCCTCTGCCGATTTTGATACATACGGAGGAATAAAAATTGTTCCTGTCTCTGCCTGTGCCTCATCATGACCCGAAGCAGGTTTAAAGCTATATACATTCTGGGCTTCGGAGGTATTATATGTTCTTTCAACAACATAAGCCTTGCCGCCGTTAGGGTCATAGGTGACAGTAGGGTTCTTGATAAAAACAAAGTGCAGATCGGTAGCCGAAGTCAAATTTTCAAGATAATAGGTGTAAACGGTATCGCCGTCCGTATTTTTCGATTTTATCCATTTCCCATTTTTCTGCTCATCGGTCAGGTTGCCTGTGTCTTCAATTTCATTTCCTGCTAATTTCAAAAATTCGGTTTCGGGATTTCCGTCCACCTGTTTAGTATAATATACTCCGACAAATTCACAGCCCGCTTCGGCGTCTGATTTCTTTATAATAGCCTGAATTTTAAGCGGCTGACCGTCCGTTACATAGGTTGCAAGCTTGTCGTTAATCGTGACCTTGTGTCCTTCTGAGCCGCCCTCGCCCCCGGTTGTTCCGTCACTTCCGCCGACAACCGCGCTGCCGTGGTTGGTAGAGCTTCCCGACAGGGGATGGTAAAGCTGGAACTTAATATTATCAAGGAAGTTACCGTAGGTCTTGGCTTTGTCAGCCGATGTTGAAGGCTTATCAAATCCAACCGATACAAAGCCGAATACGGTTTCGGTCTGACCGGCAGGCACGGTATAAAGATAATACTTGCTTAAATCCACCTGTGTACCGCCTGAGCCTGTTGAGCTTCCCGCCGAGCCCTCGGCGTTGGAGCCGTAGGAGTTCCAAGGATTGTCGCCGCTTGTCGCCTTGCTGCTCGCCATAATCCAGATATGCCATTCTTCCGTATAGATTGTACTGGGAGTCAGGCTGAAGGCATTATTTCCCGCGTTGTCCTCAAATGTACCGTTTTTGGCAAACTTTTTACTGTAAACGGTAAGCTGTTCACCAAGCCCTGCCGAGGTTTTTATGGATGTCTTCCCCTCTGATATAAGCCAGTCAACCATCTGCATAAACTGGTCCCGCGCTGCTTTACTGGGTTTTGAGGGATCGACGCTCTGCTTCGGACCGATAACTAACGCCATAGTATCTGTTCCGTTACGCGCACCGTGATCCAAACCCCATTCATACACACTTGACGGAGTTGTTTTAACATTCTGATAAAGTGTACTTTCCTCGTCCGCATTAAGTTCGGCGGCATAATCTCCGTCAGAAGGCTTTACAGTTACACCCGGAATATAGACGCTTTTATTTCCTCTTAATAACTCAATCACCGTAGGATTATACGCTGTTGTATTCCAATCAGGCACATCTTTTTGATCAAGTTGTTTATAACTGTCAGTCCAAGTCTGCCCCTTTTCAAAGCTGCCGTTTTGCAGTTTTCTTACAGGGTCGGCTGTAGTGCCTGTATCCGCCGCATACGCCATTCCCGCGCAGGCAACCGCAATAAGTAATACTCTTGCAACAACCGCGCGCACCTTTTCGGCGGTTATTGTTTTCTGTTTTTTATTCCCGTCCTTCATCATCAGCCACTCCTTTTATAGAAGATACAAGGCATTTTAAGTCTTATCAAAAGTTTCACAGAATATAT
>CABVAD010000058.1 GCA_902496265.1 uncultured Oscillospiraceae bacterium | reverse complement strand
GAAAACATAAAAATGTAAAGGGTTGTTTTTATGAATTCAGTAAAATGCGAGGTTACAAAGCTTGTAATACCGACCTATCCCGAGCCGAAAGCGGAGGATTTGCCGATGTTCGCCGAAAACCGCGTGCATCAGCGTACAAGCGGAAATCCGTATCCGAACAAGGTGGTATTAAAGGTCAACCGAGACGAAAAACAAGATAAAGAGTATGATGTGGTAGTACTCGAAAACGAATATCTTAAAATTGAGATACTCCCCGAAATCGGCGGACGCATCTATTCCGCGCTGGATAAAACCACGGGCTATGACTTTTTTTACAAACAGCATGTTATCAAGCCTGCCCTTATAGGTGTTTTAGGCTCTTGGGTTTCGGGCGGGGTTGAGTTTAACTGGCCGTTCCATCACAGAGCCTCGGGCTTTATGCCCTGCGATTATAAGCTTGAAACGCTCTCTGACGGCTCGGCGGTATGCCATCTTTCCGAGCACGACCCTATCGACAGAATGAAGGGTATGGTAAGTATTGTTCTGCGCCCCGATGAAAAGCGGTTTGAAACCTGTATGCGGCTTTATAACCGCACCGATACGGCACATTCGTTTTTGTGGTGGGAAAACGCCGCCGTGCCTGTTCATGAGAAGTACCAGATTTTCTTCCCGCAGGACGTGCGCTATGTAAACTTCCATTATCTTAAATCAAGAATAACCTATCCCGTTGCGGGGGACGGAATATTCAACGGAATACCTATGAATGAGCCGAGGGATATTTCATACCATAAAAACACAGTGCCCGCAACAAGCTATTTCGCCTCCGCCTCCGACTATGACTTTTTCGGTGGCTACGATCACGCTAAACAATGCGGGGTAGTACATATAGGCGACCATCATTTGTCACCCGGTAAAAAGATGTTTACCTGGGGATACTGCCAGTTAGCTAAGTCCTGGGAAAATGCTCTTACCGATACCGACGGTCAGTATGCCGAGCTGATGGCGGGCTCGTATTCCGACAATCAGCCGAATTTTTCGTGGCTTGCGCCGTATGAAACCAAGGAGTTTTCGCAGTACTGGTATCCGATTTCCAAGGTCGGCGCGCCGACCTTTGCCAATCTTGATATTGCGTTCAAAATTGACCGCGAAAACGGCATTTTGCGTGTTCAGTCAACCAAAGCGCATAAGGATGCCCGAATAACTGTCACCGATAACGGCAAAACCCTTTTTGAAACGGCGTGCGAGCTGTCGCCTGAAAGCTGTATTGAATTTAAAACAGGCGCTCTGCCCGAATATATAACCGTTTCAGTTTTTGCGGACGGTGAGACCTTAGCGGTTTACGAGGAAAAGAATTTTGATAAATTTAATATGCCCGATGTGATTGAGGATATGCCGATTGCCGCCCAAATGAACAGCGCCGAAGAGCTTTATTTAGCGGGTGTTCACGTCGCCCAGTACCGCGACCCTGCGGTTCAGCCGGATAGCTATTGGAAACAGGCTTTAAAGCGGGACATCAATCACATTCCGTCACTTATAGCTATGGCGAAATACGAATACGGAAGATATGCTTTTGAAAGTGCAAGGGACTATGCGGAACGCGCTATTAAAAATGTTTGTCTCTTTAATGAAAGGGTACAAAGCGGCGAGGTTTATTACGTTTACGCGCAGATTCTCGAATCCTTAGGCGAATACAAGCGGGCATACGACTATTATTATAAAGCGGCGTGGGCGGCGGACAGCGTAGGTAAGGCAATGACAAGGATTGCTATGCTTGATATACGGGGCAAGGATTACAAAGCGGCTATAAAGCACGCCGATACCGCCCTTGATTACGGCAGGAACAATTCTCTTGCAAAGACCGCAAGGGTGATTGCAATGAAAGCTTTAAAGCTTGACGCGGCAGAAATAATTAAAGAAGAATTGACCGCCGACCCGCTTGACCATTATATGTGTTATCTGTCGGATACCGAAGATTTTTACACAATAATGGACAGCAACCCGCTTGAAACCTGCCTTGACATAGCCTTTGATTTTGATACTATGGGGCTTTACAATGAAAATGTAAAACTGTTTAGCGGTCTTTTAAAAGCAAAGCCCGAAGCGGCACAGCCCATGCTTTTCTATGCCTTGGGATATTATAAATATCTTTGCGGTGAAGACGGAGCGGAGGAATATAAAAAAGGCTCGGCGGCTAATGTCGGCGCGACCTATCCTGCACGCAAGGAGGAAATGCGGATTTTGGAGGACGTTATCGCCAAGATAAATGATAAAAAGGCGAAAATGTTGCTCGGCTGTCTGCTTTATAACAAACGCCATTACGAAAAGGCGGCGGCACTTTGGGAGGAGTGTGACGACTGGATTTCGGCAAGAAACCTCGCAGTTGCGTATTTCAGCCATTTAAACCGCAGGGACGAAGCGTTGGAGCTTATGAAAAAGGCGCTTGGGCTTTCGCCCGACAGTGAGCAGTTAATATACGAAACGGTTGTTTTAATGGATAAGCTCGGTACAGAGCCTAATGAAAAAATCGAGTTTTTAACCTCTCATAAAATCACCCGCGACGACTGCTTTACAGAGCTTGCAAAGGCGTATAATCAAGTCTTACAGCCCGAAAAGGCTATCGAAACACTTATGTCCCACAGCTTTGTTCCCTGCGAGGGCGGCGAGCACGCGATTGCCGACCAGTGCCTTTTCGCGCACCTTGTAATCGGCAGAAATGCACTTAAAAACGGGAATGTGACGGAAGCGCTTGAAGCCTTCCGCAAGGGGCAGATTCTTCCGCAGTCTTTGGGAGCTGGCATATGGAATCACTGCAAGTTAGTGCCGCTCAAATTCTTTGAGGCGGTCTGCCTCAACAAGCTCGGCGAAAAAACTAATGCGGACGAAATTTTTTCCTATATCGCGAATATAGGAATCGAGTATTTCAGCAATATGCACCTTAAAGAACTGCCGTATTATCAGGCGTGTGCGTGGCGGCATCTGGGCGAGGAAATTAAGGCACAGCGGCTGATCACAAAATACCGCCGCGAGTGGAGCGGTATTGATAAGGTTCAGGATAACGGATTTTTCGGCACAACGCCCTTCTTTATATCCTTTACAGACGACCCGAAGCGTTTGCGCCGCGCACAACACTGCTATCTTAACGCCCTTATTGCGGACTTTATGGGTGACCAAAGCACGGCGCAGGCGCTAACCACCGAAAGCTATTCCTTAAACAGCGAAAACCTTTCGGCGCTTACCTTTAAAACTCAAGGGTTTTTGCCGTAATCGGGAAGATAACGCTTTACAATCGAAATAAGCTCCGCTTTATCGGAAATTCTGCATTTTTCGATTATTCTTTTAATTCGGTATTTTACTCCGCTTTCGGTCAGAAAGCAGGCGGCGGCAATTTCGGTCACGGATTTTCCGCTGCATAAACAGGCTATTACGGTTTTGTCGGTCGCGGAGTCGATTTCCAAAATTCTTTCGGCGGTTATCATTTCATTAAGCTCCTTATCCGAGTAAATGCGGTCGGTGTTTCGTGCGCTTTTAAGGCTTATGGGCGAGGAAGTCGGGCTTGTGCTCTGCTCGGAGTTCCAGCTTACATTAAGTGTCATTTGAGAAATATAAGGGTGGGCTTTAAGCTTTTCGTAAATAAAAACCGCGGCTTTTCCGTATTGCTCAAGGTTCATATTAATCGAGATTATTCGGTCGCGGTAACAGCTTGATATTTTGGTTTGACAGCAGCTTAGTATCTTAAGGCGGCTGAGCTTTCCGCCCTCTCCGTCCGCTTCAAGGCGGCGGATTAAGGAAACTGCGGCAAAATCGTTAAAGCAAATAACGGCGTCAAAATTATCCGATTCGGCGGAAAATTTCCTGTAACAGTTTTGGAGAGAGCCGTCGTTTACGAAAACTCTCATTGAATCGATAACTCCGTCCTTTTGTGCGAAAAGACCGTCAACCCTGCCTATATCCGAAATGGAGCTTGTATTTACTCCGTACAGGGCGACGCGGGTTTTGCCGTCGGCTTTTAGGTTATTTAAAAGATACTTCATAGAGCCTGTTATATCCGAACAGACGCAGCTGTAATTACAGCCGAGGATTGTTTCCGCCTGATTGCAGATAAGTATGGGCTTTATTCCTGACAGATTTAACTCTGTAAGCGTGGCCTTTATCCAGTTATAATCCGCCGCGATAATAAAAACCGCCTCGCTGTTAACGGGCACGGTGTCATACATTTCACAAAAGGAAATCCGCTTTTGGCGGAGCCTTTCTGTAAGGCTCTGATAAAGCGCCCTGCACCACATACTTTCGCTGTAAGCGGGCTCGGTTAAAATAGTTACCATTGTGTGCCGTCACCTCTTACAGAAATTGTACTATTATTTAAGAAAAATTACAAGCAGAAAATCCTGCGGTTTTTATACACGTTTTTCAGCCTTTTCTCTTTCTTTCGCTTCAGATATAATTGAACTATAAAATGATCGGAGGAAAAAAGATGTTAGAAGTAAGCGCAAAAAAGCAAAAACAGATTATACCCACATATGTTCCTAAAAAGGCGCACGAGCTGCCTATGTTCTTTGAGAACAAGCCCTATCAGGGCGCGTCGGGCAGGGTTTACCCGATACCCTACTGCGACGGTATTTCGGATGAAAAAACAGACGTAGAATATGATGTATACACCCTTGAAAACGAGTATGTGAAAACGCAGGTTGTTCCTGCCCTCGGCGGTAAAATACTGCGCGGACTCGACAAGGTGGGGAATTACGATTTTATCTATTATAACGAGGTTGTAAAGCCCGCGCTTGTGGGTCTTGCGGGACCGTGGATTTCGGGAGGAATTGAGTTTAACTGGCCCCAGCACCACAGACCCACCACCTTTATGCCGCTTGAAGCGGTTGAGGAGGATAATACCGACGGTGGCAAGACCGTCTGGACGGGCGAGGTAGAGCCCTTCGGCAGAATGAAGGGTATGGCGGGCATTACAGTCGATAAGGGCAGAAGCTACATAAAGGCAAAAGTGCGTGTTTACAACCGCACCGCCTTCCCGCAGGTGTTTATGTGGTGGGCAAATCTTGCCGTACCCGTAAACGACGGTTACCGTACGGTATTCCCGCCCGACTGCGAGTGGGTCAACGACCATGACCGCCGTGCCGTGCTTGAATGGCCGATTGCAAAAGGCGTTTACAAAACCGCCCGCCCCTACGATTTCGGAAAGGGTACAGACCTTTCGCATTACAGCGCGGTAAAGGTTCCGTCCTCATACCTTATATCTCAGGGTCAGTCGGATATGGACTTTATCTCGGGATATGATACAGAAATAAACAAGGGTATTGCTACGGTAGCCAACCATCATATTTCACCGGGTAAAAAGATGTGGCACTGGGGAATCGGTGATTTCGGCGATATGTGGTGTTCAAATCTCACCGATAAAAACGGCCCGTATATCGAGCTTATGACCGGTGTTTATACCGATAATCAGCCCGACTTTACCTGGATTGCTCCCTATGAAACAAGGGAATTTGAGCAGTACTGGTATCCCGTCCGCGAAATAGGCGAGATAAAGAACGCCACTATAGACGCGGCGGTGAATGTCGAAAAGCGTAAGGACGGACTTTATTTCGGCTTTAATGTTACGGGTGTGTTTAATAACTGCACCGTTAAGGTGACCGATAACGGTAAGGAAATTTACAGCGAAAAAAACGATATGTCGCCCGATAAGGTGTACCACAAAACGCTTGATACTGAAATATCCGATATACATAATATTAAGGTATCTCTATATGACGAAAACGGCAGGGAGCTTGTTTCCTACGCGCCCTACAGACGCGGTCAAAAACAGCCCATCAAGGTAAGAAAGCCGGTAAAACGCCCCTCGGATTACAAAACGGTTGAGGAGCTTTACATAAACGGCTTCCATTTAGAGCAGTACAAGCAGCACAACTACAGACCTAAGGATTATTATCTTGAGGGCTTGCGCCGCGACCCGGGCGATATCCGCTGTAACACCTCTATGGCAAGACTTTCCCTCAAAAACGGACGCTTCTGTGACTGCGTAAAATACTGCGACAAAGCGATAGAGAGATTGACCGACCGCAACGAGCACCCCGCGGATACCGAGGCATTTTATCTAAAGGGCGTGGCGCTCGAGTATCTTGGCGAGTACGACAAGGCTTATGATATTTTGTACCGCGCCGCCTGGAACTATCCGCACAAGAGCGCGGCCATGTATGAGCTTGCCTGCATTGACTGCCGCAGAGGAGATTATGCTGCCGCCCTCGAACACCTTGACGAGTCTATCGGCTTAAACAAGGGCCACACCAAGGCGCATAACCTTAAAACCGCGATTGCGCGTAAAATCGGCTGTGAATGTGCAAGACAGAGCGCAATCGACGGTATTAACGATGATAAGCTTGACCTGTTTGCGCTTATTGAGTATTCTCATTTTGAGGATGTTTCGGATAAAATAGCGCAGTTTGCAGAGAAGCCCGAAAATATACTTGATGTTGCCCGCGACTATATGAAGGCGGGACTTTACGAGGACGCGCTTTATACCTTAAAGCTTGCCGATAACAATTCTCCGCTTGTAAATTATTATTTAGCTTTTATTACAAAGGATAATTCGTATATCGAAAAGGCGGAAAAGGCAGAGATGGGCTACTGTTTCCCCTCAAATGTTGAGGACATTGCGGTACTGAAATACGCTTTGGAAACATCGGAAAACACGGCAAACGCCGATTATTACCTTGGCTGTCTTTATTATGACCGTTTCCGTTATAACGAGGCGGCGGACTGCTTTGAAAGATGTGTTCGCAAAAATCCCGAGCACGGCAGAGCGTGGCGCAATCTCTCGCTTTACCTATTTGACAAGGCGCACGACGGCAAAAAGGCACTTTGCTGTATGGAAAAGGCGCTTAAGTACCGTCCGGACGACCCGAGACTCTTGCTTGAATATGAGCAGCTGCTTAAAAATACCAACGCGAGCATAGAAGAAAGATTCGCGGTTTACGACAAATATCCCGAGCTTTTAAAGGAGCGCGACGACTGCTATCTTGATAAGCTTACTCTGCTGTCCCAGCAGGGCAAATATGAGGAAGCTATCAATATGGCGGCGGTAAAGCACTTCCATATCTACGAGGGCGGCGAGGGCAAGCTTACCAAACAGCACGCCTGGATGCATGTTCTCTACGGTAACGAGCTTAGCCGTAGCGGTCAAACCGAAAAGGCAGAGCAGATATATATTAACGGTATAAATATGCCTAAATCCTATGGTGAGGCTAAGACCTTCTTTAACCAAGAGGCGCATATTTACTATTATTTAAGCAAGCTTTACACGGGCGATAAGCG
>CABVAD010000057.1 GCA_902496265.1 uncultured Oscillospiraceae bacterium | reverse complement strand
GAAAATTTTGTATAATCATTTTTATGCGATGATGTCGCGAATGAAAAATATTTACCGCTGGGGGCTAATGCGCAACACGCGCAGAGAAAATCTAAGCGAGCATTCCCTTGAAACCGCTCAAATCGCCCACGCGCTCGCGATTATAAACAATAAGCGGTTAGGCGGCGCAGCCGACCCGTACAAGGCGGCTTTGGCGGCTGTTTACCACGATTCGACCGAGATTATAACGGGTGATATGCCGACCCCTATTAAATACTACAACAGCGAAATCAAATCCGCCTACAAGCAGATTGAATCGGCGGCGGGGGACAGCCTTGTTAATATGCTGCCCGAGGATTTTAGGGAGGACTTTGAGCCGATTTTTAATCCCGATCCCGAAACAAAGCGGCTCCTAAAGGCGGCGGACAAGCTTTCCGCCCTTATAAAGTGCATAGAGGAGCTTAAAATGGGCAACCGCGAGTTTGAGGTTGCTGAAAAGACGATAAGAGAGGGCATAAAAAAGCTTAACTGCCCCGAGGCGGATATATTTACTGAGGAGTTTATACCGAGCTTTTATCTCTCGCTTGACGAGCAGAAGGAGGAACAGCAATGATTGAACAAAAGGCGCTTGCGTTTGCCAATATGTACGGCGTTTTGGGGGCGCTCGAAAAGCTTTGCGAGCTTGACAGTAAGGCAAAGGAAGCTTTGCAAAAGCTTAAAAAGCCGATTTCGGTCTGCTTCCAAGTAAAGGACGGCCCCTGCCGCACCTTTCATTTTGACAAAAACGGCTGTAAAATAACCGAGGGGGCGGACTTACCGGACTGCAAAATGAACTTTTCTTCGCCCGAAAAATTTAACCTTATGATAAATGAGGGCAAGCCCGGTATCCCCGTTAAGGGAGCAATAAAACTGATTAAATTTTTAACGGGAACCTTTACCGAGCTTACAGACCGCCTGACCGAGCTTTTGCGCCCGTCCGACGGGGCTTTAAAGGACAGAGCCTTTTTTGAGGAAAGCACCCTGCTTACAATGTATACCGTTGCGGGGGCTATTTCGGGGCTTGCAAATTCCGATTCGATAGCGATGATTTCGGCGGGCAATACCGTTGACGGCGAGGTGGCTTTGGGGGTTAAGGACAAAGCTCAGGTTACAATACGGGTTAATAATCACCGTTTTGAAACGGTATACGCGGCGGCTCAAAATCCCCGCGCGGTGATGGAGTTTGCCGATATTGATTTAGCCTACGGACTTTTTAACGGTACGGTTTCTACAATCAACGAAATGTGCAAGGGCAACATACGGCTTGCGGGCGTGCTTTCTATGGTTGACAATATCAACCGCATACTCGACCGCGTTTCGCTTTATCTTGCTTAGGAGGAATACATATGAGTAAATACCCCGAATATTCGCATAAAAAAAGCCGCGAGTGGTTTAACCGCGCGCTTAACGTAATTCCGTCGGGAATTTACGGACATTTAGGCCCGTCCGAGGGGCTTTTTCTGCCGCTTGAAAAGTGGCCGCTTATAAGCTCTAAGGCGGAGGGTACATATTTTTGGGATATGGACGGAAATAAATATCTCGACCTTATGTGCGCCTACGGACCTAATGTGCTCGGTTACAACGACCCCGAGGTGGACGCCGCCGCATTGGAACAGCTTAAAAAGGGCAACTGCACCACCGCGCCCTCCTATAAAATGATTGAGTGCGCCGAGCTTTTGGTGGAGACGGTTGCTTCCGCCGACTGGGCGTATTTTATGAAGAACGGCACAGACGCTACCACCTTCGCGGTGCTCTGCGCCCGCGCCTTTACCCGCAAGAAAAAGGTAATATTCTTTAAGGGCTACTACCACGGCAACGACCCGTGGGCTATGAAGGCGGATTACCCGGGTGTTCTGCCCGAGGATGTGGCGAATAATATAATTGTCCCGTGGTTCGATATGAACGCTCTCGAACAGGCTTGGGCGGAGACAGGGGGAGATATTGCCGCCCTTATCGCCCAGCCCTATGACCACGGCAATTTTTACGATAATGTCTGCGCCACGCCCGAAAAATGGCAGGCGGTCAGAAAATTCTGCGACGAACACGGAATAATTTTAATCTTTGACGATGTAAGGACAGGCTTCCGTCTTGACCTTGCGGGGAGCGACCATTATTACGGTATCAAAGCCGATATAATCTGCTTTTGCAAGGCGCTGGCTAACGGCTATAATATGTCCGCCGCCTGCGGCAGGGAATTTTTAAAGGCGGCGGCGTCCTCTCTTTCCTTTACGGGCTCTTACTGGATGAGCGCAGTTCCCTTTGCCGCCTGCATAGCCTGTATCAATAAAATGAAACGGCTTGATACCCCTACCCTTTTCCGCGAAAAGGGCGAAAAGCTGACAAACGCCTTTAAAAAGGCGGCAGAGGAAAACGGCTTTAAGCTTGCGGTATCGGGCGAGCCCGCGCTGTTTTATCTGAGAATTGCAAATGATGACAGCCTTATGCTCCATCAGGAGTGGGTCGCCGAGTGCGTCTCCCGCGGGCTGTTTATCGCTTCGCACCACAATCACTTTATAAACGCCGCCCTCACCGACGAGGATATATCCCTCGCGGCGGATATCGCCTACGACGCATTTTCCGCGGTTAAAAATCGCCACCCGGAAATTTGAACTTTAACCTTGTAACTTTTTAAAAAATATGATATTATTGATGTATTAATGCAAAAGGCGGAATGGTTATGTGCAATGCAAATGAAGCAACGGCAAAAAAAAGGGTGCTTAGCTGTATTCAGCCGAGCGGGCTTTTGACCCTCGGCAATTATCTCGGCGCGCTTAAAAACTGGGCGGCAATGCAGGACGAGTTTGACTGCACCTTCGCCGTGGCGGATCTTCACGCCATAACCGTAAGGCAGGAGCCTGCAAAGCTTCGCAGTCAGATTTACTCCACCTTTGCCATTCTTTTGGCGCTGGGCATAGACCCCGAAAAGAATACCGTTTTTATTCAGTCGCAGGTGCCCGAGCATACGGCGCTGTCGTGGCTTTTGTCCTGCTATACCCAGTTCGGCGAAATGTCAAGAATGACCCAGTTTAAGGATAAAAGCCAAAAGCACCCCGATAATATAAATGTAGGTCTTTTCTCATACCCCGTGCTTATGGCGGCGGATATTCTTCTGTATCAGTCCGACTTAGTTCCCGTGGGCGCCGACCAGAAACAGCATCTTGAAATCGCAAGAGATATTGCGATTCGATTTAATAATATTTACGGCGATGTTTTCACCGTGCCCGACGCATATATTCCAAAGTCGGGCGAGAGGGTCAAGTCGCTTCAGGACCCCTCTAAAAAAATGTCCAAATCGGACGATAACGCCAATGCATGGGTCGCGATACTTGACAGCAAGGACGATATAATCAGAAAATTCAAGCGCGCGGTTACCGATTCGGATAACGAGATAAGAATGTCCGAGGATAAGCCCGGAATTTCAAACCTTATCACGATTTATTCCGCTGTTACGGGAAAAACTGCCGATGAGGTTGAAAAGGAGTTTAGCGACAGGGGCTACGGCGAGTTTAAGCTCGCGGTGGGCGAGGCTGTCGCGGATACTTTAGCTCCCATAAAGCAAAAGCACGACGAGATTATAAAGGATAAAAAAATGCTCGAACAGCTTTACAGGCAGGGAGCGGAGAAGGCGGAGCGGGTTGCGCGCAAAACCTACTTTAAGGCTATGAAAAAGGTCGGCTTTGTGCTATGAGCTTCCCGCTTGCAGGCAATGAGAGAGTAAAAGCCGCGGTTTTGGCGGCGGTCGCCGAAAACCGGATTCCCCACGCGATTTTGCTTGAGGGGGATAAGGGCACGGGCAGGCATACGCTTATGCGGTTTTTAAGCGAGGCGGCGGTTTGCGGCGGCGAAAACCCGCCGTGCGGAGTCTGCCGCGGCTGTCATTTGGCTCAAATCGGCACACACCCCGATATAACCGTTACAGCGCCCGAGGACGGCAAGAAGAATATCACCGTGGCGCAAATAAGAGAACTCCGCTTAGAGGCTTACGTTAAACCGCATATGGCGGATAGGCGTGTTTTTGTAATCGACAAAGCGGACAGTATGAACGAGCAGGCGCAGAACGCGCTTCTGAAGGTTCTTGAAGAGCCGCCCGGCGATATAATTTTTATTCTTATAGCCGAATCCGCGGCGGCGCTTCTTGATACGATTATTTCGAGGTGTACTGTGCTGTCGCTTGTTCCGCCCGAAATGCCCGACGCTCTACGGTATTTAGTAAATAATACCGAGTTTAGCGAGGAGCAGATAAAAGAAGCGCTCAAAACCACGGGCGGGAATATCGGCGCGGCAAAGGAAGCCTTAGCAGGCGGCGAAACCGCGGCACAGTCGGCGGCAAAGCGTTTTTCGGAGCTTTTGATTTCGGGCAATGAGGCGGAAATGCTTAAAATAACCGCTCAGTTTGAGAAAAGCCGCGTTTCAGCCGACGAATTTTTAAAGGAGCTAAAGCTTTCGGTTGCGGCGGAAATTAAAAAAAATCTTCGCAATACCTATTCCGCTAAAGCGCTTGCGCGGTTTTACGACTCTCTCGCAGAGTTTGAGGACGCGCTTAAAACCAATATAAATTTAAGTCTGCTGTTTTGCGCACTTGTCTGCAAGGCGGCTCAAATAAGTCACAACTGATAATTTCGGAGGAATATATGACAGAGGTTATATCCGTAAAATTTAAGGACGGCGGCAGGGCGTATTATTTCGACCCCTGCGGCATCAAGGCAAAGGTCGGGGACAATGTTATTGTCGAGACTCAAAACGGAACGGAATTCGGAACGGTAAGTGCAGGCAACCGCGAGGTTGAGGACGAAGCAATCGTTAAGCCCTTAAGAAAAACCCTTAGAATCGCAAATGACCGCGATTTGAAAAAGCTCAGTGAAAACCGCAAAAAAGAGGAAGAGGCGTTCGGTGTTTGCGAGGAAATGATTGCTGATTTAGGGCTTGATATGAAGCTTGTAAGCGTGGAATACTCCTTTGATTCAAATAAAATAGTATTTTTCTTTACCTCGGACGGCAGGGTTGACTTCCGCGAGCTTGTAAAGAATTTGGCTTCGCGTTTCCATACCAGAATAGAGTTAAGGCAGATAGGGGTTAGGGACGAGGCGAAAATGCTCGGCGGATTAGGTATCTGCGGTCAGCCCTATTGCTGTAAGCGGTTTTTAAGCGATTTTCAGCCTGTTTCCATTAAAATGGCAAAGGAGCAGGGCTTGTCGCTTAATCCGACCAAAATTTCGGGCAGCTGCGGAAGACTTATGTGCTGTCTTAATTATGAGCAGGACGCATACGAGTACCTTAACTCCTTTACCCCGAATGTCGGCGCGACGGTTAAAACAGCGGAGGGGATTGCAACCGTTACAGACGTGAATCTGATAACGGGCAATCTCTTTGTAAAGCTTATCGACAGCGACACGATTCCTTTTAAGGTTCACAGAGATGACGTAAAGCTTATTTCCCGCTCGAAAAAGCGTCCTAAGGACGCAAAAAACAACGGCGAGTAGCTTTTTTGCGAAAAATCCAAGAAAAAAGCGAATTGGAATAATATTTTACTTGCTTTTTTCATCAAAACTTGCTACAATATACTAAGCAAAGCAATTGAGCTATGGAGGTGTTTTTTGATGGCTTACAAAATTTCCGATGCCTGCATTAGCTGCGGAGCATGTGCCGCGGGTTGTCCCTGTGATGCGATCGCCGAGGGCGCTGAGCATTACGAGATTGACGCGGATAAATGCTGCAGCTGCGGCGCTTGCGCTGCCGGTTGTCCGGTAGAGGCAATCTCCGAGGATTAATTTCAAAATAAAACGTTCAGCGTACTTTAGGTACATAACGCTTTAAAAGAAATGAACGCCTGTGCAGTAATTTGCTGTTCGGGCGTTCATTTTTCGACAGTATTCACTTGAAAGCGTTAGAATAATGTGCTATACTTTAATTCCCGAGAGGAGGTATGCCGCGTGGATAACATTAAAACGATTACTACAAATAAAAAAGCCTTTCACGAATATTTTGTACTGGAAAGCTTTGAATGCGGCATTGAGCTTTCGGGGACGGAGATTAAGTCGATAAGGCAGGGCGGCGTTAATTTAAAGGACGCGTGGTGTTCGGTCGATAACGGCGAAATGATAATTAAGCAGATGCACATAAGCCCCTACGACCACGGCAATATATTTAATAAGAATCCGACGCGTAACAGGCGGCTGCTTATGCACAAGCGGGAAATTATGCGGCTCTTTGGCGCGGTCAAGCAGGAGGGACTCGCGTTAATACCCCTGTCTCTCTACTTTAAGGGATCGCTTGTTAAGGTGCAGTTAGGACTCTGCAAGGGCAAAAAACTCCACGATAAGCGGGAAACCGCCGCAAAACGTGACGCGGCGCGCACTATCGACAGGGCATTAAAGGAGCAAAACCGTTAAGAATAAAATAATATAAGGGGATGTAAAGGTTTCGACAGGGATTTTGAAGTATCGGAAGCGAGCAGCGGTGCGGAACCGCTATAAAATCCGTAAACAAAATTAACTAACAACAATAAAGTTGCTTTAGCAGCCTGATTTAGGCTGCTCATCCGACCCGAAAGTACCGCGGTTCGGCAAGGGTGTCATTTTAGCGGTGAACGTGAACGAGAGCCTGCTCCCGCTTTCGTCACGGCGTGGGAGCTACCAAGCGCGTAAGCCTGACATTTGGCGTGCGCGTAAGGGAATGTAAACAAATGTCTGCGCTCGGAGACGCCGATACGGATAAATTTTTGGACAGGAGTTCGACTCTCCTCATCTCCACCAAACGTGTATTGGACGAACACCTTATTTTTCAAAGGATATTTTGTAACAAGGGTGGAAATCTGATACAAAAGCAAACGCTGCCGTAGGAAATCCTACGGCAGCGTTTTTGTCTGAACGCACATTTTTATTTTATCCTCCTTTGCGGTACAATGTTCATTGCAAGGAGGAATTTTTTATGGAAAAATACATTACAGATGAACGCACGGGGCTGAAATATGAGTTGGTCGGTGATTATTACCTTATTGTCGGAGACGATGAGCCGGATGAAGAGCAAAAGCCAATCGGCATATGGGGGCAGCGTCATCACGAGTATCTACGCCGCAACAAACAAATTACTTTGTCAAGCTTGCAAATCAGCGGTAAGTTAAACAGTTATCTTGCCGATATTGACCGTCAGGCTGAGGAAATGTTTGAACGGCTTACAAGGCAGATGGCGGTGGCAGAGGACATAACAGAGCAACTGAAAGCCACCGACCAAATGGCGTGGGTCGGCAAGATGAACAACATACGAAATCAGGTCATAGAAGCCA
>CABVAD010000056.1 GCA_902496265.1 uncultured Oscillospiraceae bacterium | reverse complement strand
ACGGGTGTTTTAATGCAGCGCCCGCCTATATACAGTGCCCTTAAAAAGGACGGAGTACGGCTTTACAAGCTGGCGCGGGAGGGCAAAACCGCCGAGATTGAAAGCCGTAAAATTGAGGTTTTTTCACTTGACCTTATTTCCCCGATTAACGCCGAAAATATTTTTGAAATCGATGTTCACGTTTCCAAGGGGACGTATATCAGGTCGCTTGCGCGGGATATAGGGGAGTATCTGGGCTGCGGAGCCTGCCTTGCCGCCTTAAAGCGAACCTATACGGGCGGCTTTTCTCTCCCTGACTGTGTTTCGCTTGACTCGCTAAACGAGGAAAATATAGGAGATTATCTGATAAGCGAGGAAAGGGCTGTGGCTTATCTTCGCAAGGCTTATGTCACCGAAAAGCAGGCGGTGCGGTTCTGCAACGGCGGTCAGCTCGACCTTGACCGACTCAAAATCAAGGATTTAACCGACGGCGAGCTTGTAAGGGTAAAGCTAACCGATAAATTTTTAGGGGTTGGAGTCGTCGATTTGTCAAAAAATCAGCTTGCGATTAAATGTATTATAAATAAACCGAAAGAGGAAAGCTAATGAAAAGGGCAATAGCGCTCGGCACCTTTGACGGAGTGCATAAGGGACACAGGGCGGTGCTCCAACTACCCGATGATATGAAAAAAACCGCGGTTATTTTCGCTCTCCCGCCAAAGGCGCTCTTAAGCGGTGAGCCGCGTTCGATTATGACGGCAAAGGATAAATGTGCGGCGCTTAAAAAAATCGGAATTGACGAAGTGTTCGCACTCGATTTTAACAGGGTTAAGGATATGCCGCCCGAGGCTTTTATGCGGTTTCTGAAGGAAAATTTTTCTCCCGACCTTATCTCCTGCGGGTTTAACTATCATTTCGGCAAAAACGCGGCGGGCAATACCGAAATGCTGGGTGATTTCTGCCGTGAAAACAGCATAGAATTTAACTGTCACAGTTCGGTCTGCGAGGGGGGAGAGCCGATTTCCTCCACAAGAATACGCGAGTATTTAAAAAACGGTGAAATTGAAGCCGCGAACGCTCTTCTTACCTTTCCCTTTTCCTATACCGATAAGGTAATTTCGGGCGACAGGAGGGGCAGAACCATAGGCTTTCCGACGATAAACCAAAAATACCCGAGCGAGCTAATACCTATTAAATTCGGGGTTTATAAGTCAAAAATAACCGCGGAGGGTTCGGAGTACCGCGGCATTACCAACATAGGAATACGCCCGACCTTTAAGACCGATTATATTATAAGCGAGACCTATATTATAGGCTTTTCGGGCGATTTGTACGGAAAGAGCGTGACGGTACAGCCCCTTAAATTTGTACGGGGCGAGGTTAAGTTTTCCTCTGCAGATGAGCTTAAAAGGCAGATAGAAGCCGATATTAAGGAGTGGAATTAAATGGACGGTCTTAAAAGCATTACAGCAGGCGGGCTTATTTCCTTTGGATTTACCCTTTTGAAAGCGGCGCTTATACTGATTATCGGTCACTACGCGGCGGTATTTATCGGAAAGCTGCTTTCAAAGTCCTTTAAAAGGATTAAAATGGACGTTTCGCTTGAAAGGTTCTTTTTAAAGGTAGTAAATATTACCCTGCACATCATTGTACTGCTTTCCGCGCTTACCGCTCTGGGAATTTCCACAGCAGGGCTGTTGGCGGCGCTTTCGGGCGCGGTGGTAGCTGTCGCTCTGGCACTTAAGGACTCGCTCGGCAGTATAGCGGGCGGAATAATAATTCTTATAACCAAACGGTTTGAGACCGGCGACTATATTGAAATAAACGGCGACGAGGGCACGGTCGTTCAGGTGGATTTAATGCATACCACCCTTAGAACGCTCGATAACCGCCATATTGTAATACCCAACGCCGTGGCGGTGAACAGCCGAATTATCGATTATTCAAGCGAAGACACAAGAAGGCTTGATATTGTATTCGGGATAAGCTACGGCGACAACGCCGAAAAGGCAAAGCAGATTATTTTAGATACCGTCGAAAAGCATAAAATGACCCTTAACGAGCCTGAAGTGCCCTTTGCAAGGGTTACGGGCTTTGGGGACAGCGCGGTCGATATAACGCTTAGGGTCTGGTGCAAAAGAGAAAACTACTGGCAGCTTAAATTCGACCTTTTGGAGCAGATTAAGGAGGAGTTCGACAAAAACGGCATTTCAATCCCCTATAATCAGCTTGATGTTCATATAAACGAAAAATAATGATTTAAAGCAACAGTCTTCTTATTTTTAGGCTGGTTCAAGTCTAAGCGCGTATTTTAAAGGTTTTGGGCGCAAGCCTGTAAACCAAAAGGCTTGCTGCGGCGCAGTAAACAAGGCAAAATACAATAGTCGCCGCGCCGAATATCAGGGTGGGAAATCTGAGCTGTAAAAAGATATAGCAGACCATATATGTTCCCCACATAGCAAGCTTGTAGGTTCCGCTTTTAATCTCCGTCCCCGCGTTGTAGGGCTGGAGCAGATAATAAAGCGTTAAATAATGCACCGAAAAGAAAATACTCAGAGCGACAACCGAAACGAACAGCACCGCGTAATTAAGGGGATTATCCGTTCCGCCGGATACATAAAGCAACCACATAAGCCCTGCGCCGATTGCCGCGGCGGGCAAAAGATTTATCTTAATAATCTCCCGAAGACGGATTTGAAACAGCTTTAAAATAAATTTCGGCCGTTTATAAAATGAATAGGTCAAAAGGCTTGAATCACAGTTTACAAAAAGCGCCTGCGTAAAGCCCGTGCCGCGATTCAGAATATACATAACAAATAAAGACAGGGGCAGATAATTCATCAAAGCCCCGTTGACGGCGGACTTTGCTTCGGGGACATAAACAAAAAGCACAAGCACCGCCGCAAAAACCACAAGTACCGCGAGGGTGATTCGCTCGGCAGACCGCCAGAGTATTTTTCTGTGCCGCTTTATAAAAAGCTCGTTTAAATATTCAAAGCCCCTTTTACTGCTTGTAATTCCGCTGTCCGCGCTGATGCTTTTGCGGCTTTGCTCTTTTACAAGCTTTACCTGAGCACTATCGTCCATTTGCACGGTAAGCGCGTCGGTTAAAAGCTCCTTATACATCGCGCGGTAGCTTTTAAAGGTGATTATTTTTTTAACCGAAAGCGCGCCCGCAAGCACCGTAAGGCACATTAGAACAACAATTACTGCTTCGGGCAAAATATAACCGAACGCGGGAGCCGCATATGTAAGAGCCAGTATTATGAATGTTGCTGTAATCCGAAGGAATGCCGGCTTGTTCTCGTTTTTAACAGTGCCCTTCTTTTCATATTTCTTAAGCTCCTGCGCGGCAAAGGTCACCTTCATTCCCTCTACAAAGAAAGGCACCAGCAGACATTCCCACACATTAAGCCCCATCGCCAGTCCAAACATTAAGGCGGCAAGGGTAAAGCCGAGCATCAGCCTTAGCAAACTGAAAGCGTAATTTGCAAGGGTGTAACGCCGCGCGTCCATACCGAGCAGAACTATGGCGTAATACTTATCCTTGGACGGGTCAAACATCAGGGTATTCATAAACGCCCCTATTACAGTAAGCAGAAACAACAGCTGCAAAAAGAGGGGTGCGCCCGCACTTTCAGGAACATTGTAAAGCCCCGATACGGCGGCAATCATAATAAGGAAATACAGAAGCTTACCGATAAAGGTTGAAATCACCGTCCATATCACGGAAAGCACGTTTGCAAATACCTTAAGCCCGCCCTCGCTGTAAATGCTGTCGGGAAGAATATTTTTAATAAGCGGTATCTGCTTTATCGCGTAGAGTATGCTGTTTACGCGGTATGTATTTTTTAGCATTAGCGACAGTCGCAGGGTTTTAAGCATTGCCGTCCTCCTTTAGAGCCGCTATTATCTTTTCCTTAAACTCGTTATTTCCAAGATTCAGTTTATCAACCGCCTCAAGCTCGCCGCGGCTTAAAAGCACGATTTCATCGCATAAATCAAGCGCTAAATCCATTATATGGGTGGAAAAAATTATAATGCGATCGTTTTTTGCCTTACGAAGTATCTGCTTCATTTCCTCGGCTACCACAACATCGAGGGAGGTGAGCGGCTCGTCCAACAGTAAAAGCTTAGGCTGTGCGATAATATTAATAAGCATTTGCATTTTGTTTTTCATACCGTGGGAATAATCCTTTAAAAGCTTGTTTCTGTCCCTCGGCTCTATGCTCATAAAATCGAAATATTCATCAATTGTTTTGGGGTTTACAATCCTGTCCCCGTTTATCTCCAAAAAGAACTTAAGGAACTCTCTGCCTGTCATAAAGTCGGGAACGGTTGGGGTTGACAGAACATAGCCTATGTCCTCGGGTTCAGGTGTGCTGACGCCGTTTTCGGTTTCAAAGCAGAACCTTCCCGTATCATATTTAATATCGCCGTTAAGGCAGTTGAAAAGGGTGGTTTTTCCCGCTCCGTTTCTGCCTAGCAGCCCGTAAATCTTTCCCTGCTCAAAGGTAAAATTAATGTCTTCAAGAACCCGCTTTTCGCCGAAGCTTTTTGATAAATGCTCAACGGTAAATTTCATTGCTTCTCTCCCTGATTTTTTTCTTCTGTATTTTTAATCATTTCGTTGAACTCGTTTTCATCTATGACCGTAACGCCCAACTTATTCGCCTTGTCAAGCTTACTGCCTGCGTCCTCGCCCGCCAAAACATAGGCCGTTTTTTTGGAAACCGAAGAGGAGGTTTTCCCGCCGAAGCCCTCGATAATCGCTGAAGCCTCGTTCCTTGAATAGGTCGGCAGAGTGCCTGTCAGCACAAAGGTCATTCCCGCAAAGCGGTTGTCCTTAACCTCCTTTAGCGATTTCATATTAACTCCGCAAGCTTTAAGCCGCTCAATCATAGCGCGGGTTTCGCTTAATGCAAAAAATTCATAAGCGGATTTTGCAAGCACCGCGCCGAAGCCGTCGATTGCCTCAAAATCGGCTTCCGCCGCGTTTAAAACCGCGTCCATACTGCCGAAATTTTCCGATATTAACGCCGCCGCCTTACTTCCGATATGACGAATACCGAAAGCGAAAATAAGCCTTGAAAGGTCGTTCTGCTTTGAGCTTTCAATGGCATTTTTAAGATTCCTGACGCTCTTTTCACCCGTGCGCTCAAGCTCTGAAACCCTTTCGTAATCAAGGCTGTAAAGGTCGTCAATATTTTTAATAAGCCCAGCGTTAAGCAGCTGTTCAAGCACGGCGGGACCTAATCCCTCAATATCCATGGCGTCGCGGGAGGTAAAGTGTATTAAGTGTCTGAGCAGCTGTGCGGGGCAGTCCGCGTTGGTACAGCGGATTACCGCCTCGCCCTCCTCTCTCCACACAGGAGAGCCGCATGAGGGGCAAACTTTCGGCATTTCATAGGCAGAAGCGCCCTCGGCGTGCTTTGCGACCGAAAGTACCTCGGGAATAATGTCTCCCGCCTTGCGGACGGTTATCAAATCGCCTATACAAATTCCCTTAGAGGTTATAAAATCCTCGTTGTGGAGGGTGGCGCGGCTCACGGTAGTTCCCGCAAGCTGTATCGGGTCAAAAACGGCGGTAGGGGTAAGCGCCCCCGTTCTGCCCACGCCGATTTCAATGCTTTTAAGCACCGTTTCCTTTTCCTCGGGCGGGAATTTAAAGGCAACCGCCCATTTCGGATATTTCGAGGTGCTTCCAAGCTCGGTTCTGTATGCTAAATTATCAACCTTAATAACCGCGCCGTCAATATCAAAGGCAAGACCGCCGCGTGAAAGCCCTATGCGCTCGATTTCCGCGACAGCGTCCTCTATATCGGCGCATTTCTTATAGGTCGGCAGAGTATGAAAGCCGAGACTCCCTAAAAAATCAAGCGTTTCAATATGCGAGGAAAACTCCTTTCCCTCAATCCGCTGAATATTAAATATGAAAATATCAAGCCCGCGTTCAGCCGTGATTTCGGAATTTTTCTGCCTTAAAGAGCCTGCCGCCGCGTTGCGCGGGTTTTTAAAGGGGGTCTCCCCCATAAGCTCCTGCCGCTCAGTAAGCCTTTCAAAGCTATCCCGAGGCATATAAACCTCGCCCCGCACCTCAAGCTCCCCCTCAAAGCTTATCGCCTTGGGTATACTTTTTATCTTCAGGAGGTTTGCGGTCACATCCTCGCCCGTAACGCCGTCTCCGCGTGTAGAGCCGCGGAAAAACAGACCGTCTTTATATTCAAGCGAAACCGAAAGCCCGTCAATTTTCGGCTCCACCGAAAACGCCGTGCGGGCAGTATCTATTTTTTCAGCAAAGCCGCGCAACTCATCAAAGCTGAAAACGTCCTGTAAACTCTCCATTTTAACCGCGTGCTCTACAGGTGAAAAAAGCTTAAGCGCCGCGCCGCCCACCAGCTGTGTCGGCGAGTCCTCGCGCCGAAACTCGGGGTATTCCTCCTCAAGCTTTTCAAGCTCGCGAAGCATAGCGTCATACTCAAAGTCCTCAATCTCGGGCGAGTCCTCAATGTAGTATTTTCTGTTATGGTATTTAAGTGTATCGCTTAAATATTTGATTCTCTCTTCCGCCGCTTTAATATCCATAATCCTCTCCGTTCCGCGCCGCTTAAATTATAATTAAGGGACAGCGCCGTAATCGTTAATAAGTCCCGCGGTATTGTCCTGCTCGCTTTCGATAACGTTTGTAAAGGCGTCGGGCGAAGTGCCGACAATGATTGTCTGCGCCGCCATTGCCGCGTTTGAAACCGATATTCCGCCGTTATATCCCGTTATTACAAGGCTTCCGCCGATATCCATATCCACCATTACAATATGAAGCACCTGATTTATACCCGCCGACTTAAATTCGTGGGAAAAATTAACCCTCGCCGTGGAGGTAAGCTGCATTTTAAAGTGAAGCTTCGGTCCGTAGCCGCTTGTATATACACTGGAAAAAAATGTACCCAATGGGATATATAAATCGTAGTATTCTTTGGACGCAATAATTTCCGACAGGCGGTTTGAAATCAGGCTTTTAAGCGAGTTTATTTTTACAATATTTGTTTCAAGGCTTGTTACTCTGCCTGTTTCGTCCCTCGAAAGGGTGACAATGTCGTTATATGATACGCCCTGCTCGTTTAAAATATCCAAAATCGCCTTGTTTGAAGCGTCAAGCAGCAGCGTTTCTGCCGCACTTTCGGCATACCGTATGATTACAGGCCTCATTTTGTAAAAGCAAACGGTAATAAATACCGAAATCGCAAGCAGAACAGCGGTTATCTTAAATAAGAAAGCATTTTCGCCGCGTCTTCTTCTTATCATAGCTACACCCGCCCTTCGCAATACCATATTACGGAAAACGGCGGGTTAATGTTAATAAATTA
>CABVAD010000055.1 GCA_902496265.1 uncultured Oscillospiraceae bacterium | reverse complement strand
TTTATATAAGGTTGGTGTAGCCCATTAAATACCCGTCGATTTCCTTTGCCGCCGCTCTGCCCTCGGCAATCGCCCAGACCACAAGCGACTGTCCGCGTCTTGCGTCGCCCGCGGCGAAAACCTTTTCGGTATTTGTCTTATAAGAGCCATCGGGGGTTGAAATATTGCTTCTTGCGTCACGTTCTGTCCCGAACGCATCGGCTATATAATCCTTAGGACCTAAAAAGCCCGCGGCGATAAGGAGCAGGTCACAGTCAAGTGTTTTTTCGCTGCCCAAAATCTCAGCCATAACCGTTCTGCCGCTCTTTTCGTCCTTTTTAGGCTCTAAGCCGACAGTCACAACCGCCTTGATATTCCCGTTTTCATCGGGTATAAATTCCTTTACGGTCGTGCAGTAAACGCGCGGATCATCTCCGAAGACGGCTTTCGCCTCCTCTTGACCGTAATCGGTCTTACATACCCTCGGATACTGCGGCCAAGGGTTGCTTTCCGCCCTTGTTTCGGGCAATTTGGGCATCATTTCAAGCTGTGTCACCGACCTACAGCCGTGGCGGATACAGATTCCCACGCAGTCGTTGCCCGTGTCGCCGCCGCCGACAATAATAACGTTTTTATCCTTTGCCGAAACAAAGCCGTCCTTAAGTCCGTTATCAAGT
This sequence comes from uncultured Oscillospiraceae bacterium, assembly GCA_902496265.1. Classification (GTDB taxonomy): domain Bacteria; phylum Bacillota; class Clostridia; order Oscillospirales; family Acutalibacteraceae; genus UBA737. The sequence continues at coordinate 6,861 of CABVAD010000055.1, read as the reverse complement.
AATGCCTTTGTTGTTGATTTTAAAAAGTCCACCGCGAAGTACACGCCGCCGACCTCTCGGTTTTTGACCTTCAAATCGCGCGGATTGCCCGCACCGCAGCAAAGCACCACCGCGTCATATTCCTTTGTTAGTTCTTCTGCTGTTATATCCTTGCCGACGTCCACGCCCGTCTTAAAGACAACGCCCTCTTTTTTCATCAAATTAACCCTGCGGTCAACGATGTTCTTCTCAAGCTTCATATTCGGTATGCCGTACATTAAAAGCCCGCCTATGCGGTCGTCCTTTTCGTACACGACAACCGAATGTCCGCGCTTGTTTAAACGCTCGGCGCAGGCAAGTCCCGACGGGCCAGAGCCTATAACCGCCACCCTTTTACCCGTTCTTACCTCGGGGATAACGGGCTTTACAAAGCCGTTTTTAAAGCCGTTTTCGATTATTGCAAGCTCGTTTTCCTTGACGGTTACGGGGTCGCCGTAAAGCCCGCAGGAGCAGGCCGCCTCGCAAAGAGCGGGACAGACCCTCCCCGTAAATTCGGGGAAGCTGTTGGTCTTAGTAAGCCTTTTAAGGGCGTTTTCCCAGTTGCCCTTAAATATCTCGTCGTTCCACTCGGGGATAAGGTTGTGAAGCGGACAGCCGGTCACCATACCGCCGAGCTTCATTGCCGACTGGCAGAAGGGCACACCGCAGTTCATACATCTTGCCCCCTGCGACTGCCTTTGCGGCTTTGAGAGTCCCGCATGAAATTCCTTAAAATTCTTAATTCTTTCATTTGGCTCTACAGCCTTGTTTTCTTTTCTGCCGTAATCTAAAAATCCTGTTGCCTTTCCCATTGTTATCCCCCCTTAATTCTGCACCGAGTAGAAGGCTTCAAGCTCCGCCTCGTCGCGGGAAAGTCCCTTTTCCTCAAAGCGGCTTATCTCCCCTAACATACGGCTGTAATCGTTAGGCACAATCTTTTTAAAGTAAGGTAAGAAATTTACAAAATCGTGAAGTATACGCTTGCCCTTTTGGGAGCCTGTCGCCGCAACGTGCTTTTCTATCATTGTGCGAAGCTCCTCTATATCGTGCTTTTCCTCAACGCCCGTCATAGTCACAAGCTCTTTGTTAAGACGTAAATAGAAATCGTAATTCTCGTCGAGCACATAGGCGATACCGCCGCTCATACCCGCGGCAAAGTTCTTGCCCGTAGGACCTAAGATAACGGCTCTGCCGCCCGTCATATATTCACAGCCGTGGTCGCCCGTACCCTCGCAGACGGCGTACGCGCCCGAATTACGCACGCAGAAGCGCTCGCCCGCGATACCGTTAATGTAAGCCTCGCCCGAGGTTGCACCGTACAGCGCGACATTACCTATAATTATGTTTTCCTCCGCCTTGTAAGCGGCGTTACCGTCGGGCTTTACAATAAGCTTGCCGCCCGAGAGTCCCTTGCCGAAATAGTCGTTGCTGTCGCCCGTAAGGTTTATTGTAAGCCCTTTCGGGATAAACGCGCCGAAGGACTGACCGCCGCCGCCGTAACACTCGATAGTATAGGTGTCGTCAGGCAGGGTGTTTTTGTATTTCTTGGTGATTTCCGAGCCGAAAATCGTACCTACGGTGCGGTTTGTGCTTGAAACCTCAACCTTAATAGTCTTAGGCTTGCCTGTTTTAAGGGCGGTCTTAAAGGCGGGGATTATAATGCTTTCGTCCACCGTCTTTTCAAGCTCGAAGTTGTAAGCATTTTCTTTCCTGAAATGCTTTTCCTCCTCGGGTGCGGGGACATTATAAAGTATCTGCGAAAGATCCGCCATCGCGGCGCGCTTTGTAACGGTCTTTTCGCGAACCTTGATTAAATCGGTTCTGCCGACCAATTCCTCGACCGTTCTGACACCTAAGGAAGCCATAATTTCCCGCAGCTCCTCGGCGATATAATTCATAAAGTTGATAACGTATTCGGGTTTGCCGCAGAAACGCTTTCTAAGCTCGGGATTTTGGGTGGCAATACCGCAGGGACAGGTATCGAGATTGCAGACACGCATCATAATACAGCCCATCGTGATAAGCGGAGCGGTGGCAAAGCCAAACTCCTCCGCGCCGAGTATTGCCGCTATTGCAACGTCCCTGCCGCTCATAAGCTTACCGTCGGTTTCGAGAATCACCCTTGAACGCAAACCGTTGCTGATAAGGGTCTGATGCGCCTCGGCAAGACCCAGTTCCCACGGAAGTCCCGCATTGTGAATAGAGCTTTGCGGAGCGGCGCCCGTGCCGCCGTCATAGCCCGAGATAAGCACGACCTGCGCACCCGCCTTTGCAACGCCCGCGGCTATTGTGCCGACGCCCGCCTCGGAGACAAGCTTTACCGAAATTCTAGCGTCGCGGTTGGCATTTTTAAGGTCGAAAATAAGCTGGGCTAAGTCCTCGATAGAATAAATATCGTGGTGGGGCGGCGGTGAAATAAGCGAAACGCCCGGTGTGGAATAACGGGTCTTCGCAATCCAAGGGTAAACCTTTTTGCCGGGCAGATGTCCGCCCTCGCCGGGCTTTGCGCCCTGCGCCATTTTAATCTGAATTTCCTTTGCGGAAACTAAGTATTCGCTTGTTACGCCGAATCTGCCCGAAGCTACCTGCTTAATCGCGCTGTTGCGCTCGGTGCCTAATCTCTCAGGCTTTTCGCCGCCCTCGCCCGAGTTGGACTTGCCGCCCAAACGGTTCATAGCAACCGCCATACACTCGTGCGCCTCCTGCGAAATCGAGCCGTAGGACATAGCGCCCGTCTTGAAGCGTTTTACAATCTCGCTTACAGGCTCAACCTCGTCTATCGGCACGGGGGTTACATTTTCGGTGTTAAAGTCAAGAAGACCGCGCAGTGTGTGGGGACGTCTTTCGTTATCCACCATAGCGGTGTACTCCTTAAACCGCTCATAAGAGCCGAACTGTGTCGCCTCACGAAGGGCAATAACGGTTTCTGGGCTGTACATATGGTCTTCCTTATCGCTGCCTGTTCGGAGCTTATGCTCGCCCACACTGTCAAGGGTGGTGTCAACGCCCAGTCCCAACGGGTCAAATGCGTGGCTGTGGCGGTACTCAACCCCCTCGTTTATCTCTTCAAGCCCTATACCGCCGACACGGCTTACCGTGTTTGTAAAGTAGCGGTCGATAACCTCCTTCTTTATGCCGACAGCCTCAAAAATCTGTGAGGACTGGTAGGACTGAATCGTGGAAATACCCATTTTGGAGGCGATTTTAACAATACCGTGGAGTATCGCGTTATTATAGTCGCGTATAGCGGTGTGATAATCCTTATCAAGGAGCTTTAAATCGATAAGCTCTGTGATACATTCCTCGGCAAGATAGGGGTTTACCGCCCTCGCTCCGTAGCCTAAGAGGGTTGCAAACTGGTGAACGTCCCGCGGCTCCGCACTCTCTAAAATAACCGACAGCGCGGTACGCTTTTTAGTACGGATTAAGTGCTGTTCAATCGCCGAAACCGCAAGCAATGACGGAATAGCAACATGGTTTTCGTCCACCCCGCGGTCGGAGAGTATAAGAATATTAGCCCCGTTTTTATAGGCGCGGTCGCACTCCACAAACAGGTGGTCAAGCGCCCTTTCAAGGGGAGTATTTTTATAGTAAAGCAGAGATACCGTCTCAACCTTAAAGCCGGGGCGGTCGATTGCCTTGATTTTCACAAGCTCCGCCGAGGTGATAATCGGGTTTGGAATTTCAAGCACAACACAGTTTGAAGCCTTTTCCTCAAGCAGGTTTCCGTCCGAGCCGACATAAACGCTCGTATCGGTCACAACCTCCTCGCGGATAGCGTCGATAGGCGGATTTGTAACCTGCGCGAAAAGCTGTTTAAAATAGTTAAAGAGGGGCTGGTGCTTCTCCGAAAGCATTGCAAGCGGAATATCCGTACCCATGGCGGCGGTCGCCTCCGCGCCGTTCTTCGCCATAGGAATTATAGCGTCCTTGATGTCCTCATAGGTATATCCGAAAGCCTTATACAGCCTGTCTCTCGTCTGCTGGTCGTACCTCTCAATGCGGCAGTTGGGCATTTTAAGCTCGTCAAGCCGCACAAGGTTCTGGTCAAGCCACTCGCCGTAGGGCTTTCTTGTGGCGTAATACTTCTTACACTCCTCGTCCGATATAATGCGCTTATTCGCGGTATCCACAAGCAGCATTTTGCCCGGTTCAAGGCGGCTTTTCTTTACAATATGCTCGGAAGGAATGTCGAGAACGCCTACCTCTGACGACAGAATAAGCATATTATCGTCGGTTATATAGTATCTTGACGGGCGAAGACCGTTTCGGTCAAGCACCGCACCGACGGTATCGCCGTCCGAAAAGAGTATCGCGGCAGGTCCGTCCCACGGCTCCATCATAGTGGAATAATAGTGGTAAAAATCGCGCTTTGCACGGGTTATGGTCTTGCTGTTGCGCCACGGTTCGGGTATTGTCACCATTACCGCAAGCGGCAGCTCCATACCGTTCATCACAAGGAATTCGAGGGTGTTGTCAAGCATAGCCGAGTCAGAGCCCGAGGCGTTGACGACAGGCAGAATTTTGTCCATATCGTCCTTCATAACGGTGCTTTCCATAGTCTCCTCGCGGGCGAGCATTCTGTCCACGTTGCCGCGGATAGTGTTAATCTCGCCGTTGTGGAGTATAAAGCGGTTCGGGTGCGCCCGCTCCCAGCTCGGTGTAGTATTGGTTGAAAAGCGGGAGTGAACAAGGGCTATCGCACTTTCAAAGCTTTCGTCCAATAAATCAAGGTAAAACCGTCTTAACTGACCGACAAGGAACATTCCCTTATATACAATGGTGCGAGAAGAAAGGGACACAACATATGTATTATCGTTGCTCTGCTCGAAGACGCGGCGGATTATATAAAGCTTGCGGTCAAAATCAAGCCCTTTATTAATGTCGGCGGGCTTCTTTAGGAAGCATTGCATAATGTGGGGCATACAGTCCAGCGCCTTTTTGCCAAGCGTAGTGCTGTCAATCGGCACCTCGCGCCAGCCTAAGAACTCTACCCCCTCCTTCGCCGCTATAACCTCAAGCATTTTCTTTGCCTGATTGCGCTTTAAGGTGTCCTGCGGGAAGAAGAACATACCAACGCCGTATTCCCGCTCGCCGCCGATATTGATACCAAGCTTTGCCGCGGCGGCGGAAAAGAATTTATGCGAAATCTGAACGAGTATTCCGACGCCGTCGCCCGTCTCGCCCGACGCGTCCTTACCCGCTCTGTGTTCAAGCTTTTCAACAATGGAAAGCGCGTTATCAACAACCCTGTGGCTCTTAATTCCGTCCACATTAACAACCGCGCCGATACCGCAGGCGTCATGCTCGAATTGCTGTCGGTAAAGTCCTTTATCCGTCATTTAAAAATCCCCCGTTTTAACAAAATAAAAAAGCGTTCAAAGATAAGAATACCCTTATCAATGAACGCCGTTGCTCATTTATACTTTTAGCAGTATACCACAAACCTATCCGTTTGTCAATATTTATTCAATTCTTTAGAAAGCAAATTTGTGCGGTCGGTTTTTTCCCACGGAATGTCGAGGTCGGTTCTGCCCATATGACCGTAAGCAGAGAGCTGTTTGTAAATCGGTCTTTTAAGCTGTAGGGTATCTATAATGGCGGACGGGCGCAAATCAAAGACCTTTTTTACCGCCTCGGCGATTTTTTCGTCGTCATATTTTCCTGTCGTGAAGGTATCGACCATAACCGAGACAGGGCGCGCCACGCCTATCGCGTAGGCTAACTGCACCTCGCATTTTGTGGCTATTTTCGCCGCCACAATATTCTTTGCAATGTAACGCGCGGCATAGGCGGCGCTGCGGTCAACCTTTGTCGGGTCTTTACCCGAAAACGCTCCGCCGCCGTGACGGGCAAAGCCGCCGTAGGTATCGACAATTATTTTGCGCCCCGTAAGTCCCGTATCCCCCTGCGGACCGCCGACAACAAACCGTCCTGTCGGGTTAATATAAACCTTAGTGTTTTCGTCAAACAGCTCAGCGGGAACGGTCGGCTTTATCACCTTTTCTAAAATATCGGTGCGAAGCACCTCCAAATCAACATCGGCGCTGTGCTGTGAAGATACTACAACCGCGTCTATCCTCCGAGGCTTGCCGTCTTCATATTCTACCGTGACCTGCGTTTTGCCGTCAGGTCTAAGGTACTTAAGCTCGCCGCTCTTTCTGACCTCGGTTAAACGCTTTGCCGTTTTGTGCGCAAGCGAAATCGGCAGAGGCATTAATTCCGGCGTTTCGTCACAGGCGTAGCCGAACATCATTCCCTGGTCTCCCGCGCCGTTAAGATTGTACTTATCCTCTTCTCCGTCCTTAAATTCAAGGGAATTGTCAACCCCCATAGCAATATCGGGCGACTGCTTATCAATTGCCGTCATAACCGCGCAGGTGTTGCCGTCAAAGCCCGCTTCGGGGCTGTTATAGCCTATTTCGCAGACCACATCCCGCGCAATCTGCGGAATATCAACCTGACAGTCGGCGGATATTTCACCCATAACCGTTATACTGCCCGTGGTGCAGAAGGTCTCGCAGGCAACGCGGGCGTCAGGGTCGTTTTTAAGAATCTCGTCCAAAATCGCGTCCGAAATACGGTCGCAGACCTTATCGGGATGTCCCTCTGTGACCGATTCCGACGTAAAAAGCATTTTTGACATTTTTAATTTTCCTCCGTTTTATGTGTCCTATATATCCATATCAATAAAAAAGCCGCTCCGAAAACGAAGCGGCACAAAACCTCATCTTTCGGATAATCCGCCGGAATTGGCACCTTGATAAAACTATCAGGTTGCCGGGCATCACAGGGCCGGTTCCCTCCGCCTCTCTTGATAAGGACATATTAAATTTTATGTAT